>NZ_JBYIQX010000010.1:0-209495 GCF_057707805.1 Streptomyces sp. bgisy159
CTGATCGCCGTCGGCGCGTGCGCCGGCTCGGTGGCGAGTTCCTCGAACTCCACGACGTTGCCGATGTCGTTGGTGGTGGACATCGAGATGTTGGTGACCCGCTCCAGGATCGCCTCGACGACCACCGGGACCCGGTACTCCTGCGCCAGCTTCTTCGCCCGCTCGAAGGCGTCGCCCAGCTCGTTCGGGTCGGTCACCCGGATCGCCTTGCAGCCCAGCCCCTCGGCGACCTTGACGTGGTCGACGCCGTAGACGCCCAGCTCCGGCGAGTTGACGTTCTCGAACTCCAGCTTGACCTGGAAGTCGATGTCGAACGCCCGCTGCGCCTGCCGGATCAGGCCCAGGTAGGAGTTGTTGACCAGGACGTGGACGTACGGGATCTTGTGCTGGGCGCCGACCGCCAGTTCCTCGATCATGAACTGGAAGTCGTAGTCGCCGGACAGGGCCACCACCTGGGCCTCCGGGTCGGCCTTGGCCACGCCCAGCGCGGCCGGGACGGTCCAGCCGAGGGGGCCGGCCTGGCCGCAGTTGATCCAGTGCCGGGGCCGGTAGACGTGCAGCATCTGGGCGCCGGCGATCTGGGAGAGGCCGATGGTGGTGACGTACCGCGTCTCGGGGCCGAACGCCTTGTTCATCTCCTCGTACACCCGCTGGGGCTTCATCGGGACGTCGTCGAAGTGGGTGCGCCGCTGGAGGGTGGCCCTGCGCTCCTGCACGGAGGCGGCCCACGCGGAACGGTCGGGCAGCTTCCCGGCCGCCTTCAGCTCCCTCGCGACCTCGACGAACAGTTCGAGGGCGGCCCGGGCGTCGGAGGCGATGCCGTAGTCCGGCGCGAAGATCCTGCCGATCTGGGTCGGTTCGACGTCGACGTGCACGAAGGTGCGGCCGGCCGTGTAGACGTCCAGCTTGCCGGTGTGGCGGTTGGCCCAGCGGTTGCCGATGCCGAGGACGAAGTCCGACTCCAGGAACGTGGCGTTGCCGTAGCGGTGGGAGGTCTGCAGGCCGACCATGCCGGCGTTCAGCCGGTGGTCGTCCGGGATGGTGCCCCAGCCCATCAGGGTCGGCACCACCGGAGTGCCCGTCAGCTCGGCGAACTCGACGAGCAGGCCGGCGGCGTCCGCGTTGACCACCCCGCCGCCCGCGACGACCAGGGGCCGTTCGGCCGCGTTCAGCATCCCGATCGCCTTCTCGATCTGGGCGCGGGTCGCGGCGGGCCGGTACACCGGCAGCGGCTCGTAGGTCTCCGCGTCGAACTCGATCTCCGTCATCTGGACGTCGATCGGCAGGTCGATCAGGACCGGGCCGGGGCGGCCCGAGCGCATCAGGTGGAACGCCTGCTGGAAGACGCCGGGGACCTGGGCGGCCTCCAGCACGGTGACGGCCATCTTGGTGACCGGCTTGGCGATCGAGGCGATGTCGACGGCTTGGAAGTCCTCCTTGTGGATCACGGCGGTCGGTGCCTGGCCCGTGATGCACAGGATCGGGACGGAGTCGCCGGTGGCGGAGTACAGACCGGTGATCATGTCGGTGCCGGCCGGGCCGGAGGTGCCGATGCAGACGCCGATGTTGCCCGGGTGGGTCCGGGTGTAGCCCTCGGCCATGTGGGAGGCGCCCTCGACGTGCCGGGCGAGGGTGTGCTGGATGCCGCCGGAGGCGTTGAGGGCCGCGTAGAAGGGGTTGATCGCCGCGCCGGGCACACCGAACGCGGCGGTGACGCCCTCACGCTTGAGGATCTCAACTGCCGCTCGGGCGGCGGTCATTCGAGCCATGGAGTACTCCTGCTTCGACTGTCGGACGAGCTCTCCCGTCGCGCCCCACGGTCAGCACTTCCGTATAGCGGAAAATAACTTCTACTATCTGGAAGCAATGTAGGTGGGGTGGCGGAAGGGCGTCAAGAGCCGGACAGGCGGGGGCCGGGTGGAGCAGGATGGGCCGCGATCCGCTACGACGTCCTGGAGTCGGCCGATGCCCGAGAGCGTGCCGGTGCGCTGCCCGGCGTGCCGACGCGAACGCCGGTACGTGGCGCCCGCGTACCCCTGTGCCTGCGGCACGCCCGTCACTCCGGCCCTGGACGCCGGCGCCGCCCCCGCCGTCGTCACCCACCGCGCCTGGTCCGACGAGTGGGTCACGCTCCCGTGCCCCGCCTGCGGCCGCCCCGCCTCCTGGCCCCACCCGGAACTGGGCTGCCCCTGCGGCACGGTCCTGCGCATCCCGGTCACGGGTGAGCCGGGCGGGGTGGAGCACGAGACGGCTCCCGCCGATCCGGGGGAACGCGGGCCCGTCCGCAACCCCGGCGCGCCACCCCGGCAAGCGACCCCGGACCCTCATGGACGGGCCGCAGACCCGAGCCCTCACCGACCCGCCGCGGAACCGGACCCTCGCGCACCCGCCCCGGGCCCCGCAACGGACCCCGGGCCGGGCCCTCGGACGCCTTCGCCGGTCGCGCAGGCCGCCGGAGCCGGCGTACCCGGCCCCCGGACACCGGACACTGCCGGCCTTCCCCTGACGGACCGTCCGATCCGCAGTGCCCGCGACGCGGTCACCGTCGTGGTGCTGTACCTGCGGCGGCTCGGGCACGGCGACGTGCGACGGGCCGACCAGCGGCCCACCTCGGGGATCGGGCTCGCCGCGCGGGGGCTGGTGGTGCAGGTGGACCCGGGGCGGCGGCCCGCGTCGGCGCGGGACGTGGAGTGCCTGTGGCTGACGGCGATGACGGAGTCGGCCCGCTGCCTCCACATCTCCCTGTCCGGGCACACCGGTGAGGCCCGCGCCGCCGCCGACGCGCTCGGCGTCCCGCTGTTCCTGCTGGACCTGGCGGGCACCGTGCAGCCGGTCAACGGACCGGCCGCCGCCCTGCACCGCCGTGCGCAGGGCCGGCCCTGACCGGCGCGCGGTCGGCGTTCAGGAGCGTGAGCCGTACCGCTCCCGCAGTTCGATCTTGCGCACCTTCCCGGAGACGGTCATCGGGAAAGTGTCGAGCACCTGCACCCGGCTCGGGATCTTGTAGTGCGCGAGCCGGCCGCGGCTGAAGGCCAGCACGTCGTCGAGGGTGGGCGGGTCGGCCGGGTCCTGCGCGATGACACAGGCCAGCACCTCCTCGCCGTACGTCTCGTGCGGTACGCCGACGACCTGGACGTCGCGGATCTTCGGGTGGGTGTAGAGGAACTCCTCCACCTCGCGCGGGTAGATGTTCTCCCCACCCCGGATGATCATGTCCTTGATGCGGCCGACGATCTCGACGTAACCGTCCTCGCGCATCACCGCGAGATCACCGGTGTGCATCCAGCGTCCGGCGTCCACGGCCTCGGCGGTCTTCTCGGGCTCGTTCCAGTAGCCGAGCATCACGCTGTAGCCGCGGGTGCACAACTCGCCCGCCGTGCCGCGCGGCCGGGTGACCCCGGTGACCGGGTCGACGACCTTGACCTCGATGTGCGGGAGCACCCGGCCGACGGTGCCGGTGCGGTGCTCCAGGTCGTCGTCCCTGCGGGTCTGCAGGGAGACGGGGGACGTCTCGGTCATGCCGTAGCAGATGGAGACCTCCGCCATGTGCATCTCGGCGACCACCCGCTTCATCACCTCCACCGGGCAGGGCGAGCCCGCCATGATGCCGGTGCGCAGCGACGACAGGTCGTACGCCGCGAAGTCGGGAAGGTTCAGCTCCGCGATGAACATGGTCGGGACGCCGTAGAGGGAGGTGCAGCGTTCCCGCTCGACCGCGCGCAGGGTCGCCGCCGGGTCGAAGGACGGGGCGGGGATCACCATGCAGGCGCCGTGCGAGGTGGCGGCCAGGTTTCCCATGACCATGCCGAAGCAGTGGTAGAACGGGACCGGGACGCAGATCCGGTCCTGCTCACTGTAGGCGATCAACTCCCCCACGAAGTAACCGTTGTTGAGGATGTTGTGGTGGGAGAGGGTGGCTCCCTTGGGGAAGCCGGTGGTGCCGGAGGTGTACTGGATGTTGATGGGGTCGTCGCAGGACAACTCGGCCTCGCGGGCACGCAGTTCGGCCGTCCGGTCCGGCGTGCCGCGCGCGATCAGCGCGTCCCAGCCGGGGTCGCCGAAGTAGACGGCCTCCCGCAGCCCGGGACAGCGGCCCCGGACCTCCTCGACCATCGCCCGGTAGTCGCTGCTCTTGTGCGCGAGCGACGCGAACAGCAGGGAGACGCCCGCCTGGCCGAGGACGTACTCGACCTCGTGGGTGCGGTACGCCGGGTTGATGTTCACCATGATCGCGCCGATGCGGGCGGTGGCGTACTGGACGAGCACCCACTCGGGGCAGTTGACCGCCCAGATGCCGACCCGATCCCCCTTGGCGACCCCGCTCGCCAGCAGTGCGCACGCCAGCCGCTCCACGTCGGCGGCGAACTCGGCGTAGGTCCAGCGCCGCCCGGACGGTACGTCGACCAGTGCCTCGCGGTCCGGCCAGGTGGCCACGGCCCGGTCGAGGTCGGCGCCGATGGTGTCGCCGAGCAGGGCGGTGTCGCCGGTTCCGTGGGTGTACGACAGCTGTCCGCTCACCGGAAGTCCTCCTCGCGGTACTCCGCGTCCGAGCCCGCCGCCGTGGCCTCGCGCAGTTCGATGCGGCGGATCTTGCCGGAGACGGTCTTGGGCAGGGGCGCGAACTCCAGCCGGCGGACGCGCTTGTACGGGGCGAGCGTCCGGCGCGAGTGCTCGAACAGCACCTTGGCGGTGTCCGGTCCGGGCTCCCATCCGTCCGAGAGCACGATGTACGCCTTCGGCACGGCGAGCCGCAGCTCGTCGGGGGCGGGGACGACGGCGGCCTCGGCGACCGCCTCGTGCTCCAGCAGGGCGCTCTCCAGCTCGAACGGGCTGATCTTGTAGTCGGAGGCCTTGAAGACGTCGTCGCTGCGCCCGATGTACGTCAGGTAGCCGTCCTCGTCGCGGGAGGCGACGTCACCGGTGCGGTAGTAGCCGCCGGCCATCGCCTCGGCCGTACGGTCCGCGTCGCCGTGGTAGCCGGCCATCAGGCCGACCGGGCGGAAGGCGAGGTCGAGGGCGATCTCCCCCTCGGCGGCGCCGGGGGCGCCGGTGACCGGGTCGAGGAGTTCGACGCGGTAGCCGGGGCTGGGCCGGCCCATGGCGCCGGTCTTCAGCGGCTGGCCGGGCGTGTTGGCGACCTGGACGGCGGTCTCGGTCTGCCCGAAGCCGTCGCGGACGGTGACTCCCCAGGCCCGGCGGACCTGCTCGATGACCTCGGGATTGAGCGGCTCGCCGGCCGCGACGGCCTCCCGGGGCGGGGTGGCGAGCTGGGTGAGGTCGGCCTGGATCAGCATCCGCCACACGGTGGGCGGCGCGCAGAAGGTGGTCACGCCCGCGCGGTCCATCTCTGCCATCAGCCGGGCCGGATCGAACCGGGTGTAGTTGTGGATGAAGACGGTCGCCTCCGCGTTCCACGGGGCGAAGAGGTTGGACCAGGCGTGCTTGGCCCAGCCCGGCGAGGAGATGTTGAGGTGGACGTCGCCCGGCTTGAGGCCGATCCAGTACAGGGTGGCCAGGTGGCCGATCGGATACGACGTGTGGGTGTGCTCGACCAGCTTGGGCCGGGCGGTGGTGCCGGAGGTGAAGTACAGCATCAGCGGGTCGTCGGCGAGGGTCGGCCCGTCGGGGGTGAAGCCGGCCGGGGCGGCGTACGCCTCCTCGTAGCGGTGCCAGCCCTCGGGCGCGCCGCCGACGGCGATCCGGGTGTAGCCGCCGGGCACCTCGTCGAACTTGGCGGTGTCCCCGGCGCGCACGATCACCTGCCGGACCCGGCCCCGCTCGACACGGTCGCGCAGGTCGGCGGGGCCGAGCAGCGGGGTGGCGGGGATGACGACGGCGCGCAGCTTCATCGCGGCGAGCGCGGTCTCCCACAGCTCGACCTGGTTTCCGAGCATGACCATGATCCGGTCCTCGGCGGCGACCCCGCGCTCGCGCAGCCAGTTCGCGACCCGGTCGGAGCGCTCGGCCATCTCGGCGAACGTCACCCGGGTCTCGGCGCCGTCCTCCTCGACGATGTGCAGCGCGGTGCGGTCGTTGCCCTCGGCGATGACGTCGAACCAGTCGAGGGCCCAGTTGAACCGGTCGGGCCGGGGCCATGCGAAGCCCTCACAGGCGGTCTCGTAGTCCTCGCGGTGGGCCAGCAGGAAGTCCCGTGCCCCGCGGAAGCTCTCCGTCGCCGTAACCATCTGTGCTCCTTCTGTACCGGGCCATTGCCGGGCGGCTCTCTGCCATCGTGTAATCCGTGATGCGGGTCTCACTACCCCCGAACGGGGGTGTGCGCGGCGGGTGGGCCGCGGGAAAGGGCGAACGAGTGGCAGCGGACGCGTCCGGAGCGATGGAGATACGCGGCGCGCTGGCGCGGCTGCGGCGGACGACCGGGCTGCCGGTGGCCTTCGGCGGCCTGGCCGAACCCGGGCAGCGCAGGATGCGGATCAGCGAGCTGAACGGCGCGGCGACGCTCGCGCTGCGCGGGCTGGCGGTGTCCGCCGGAAACGGCCTGGGCGGCCGGACCCTGGCCCTGGCCCGCCCGTGCGCGGTGACCGACTACTCGCTGTCCCGGCAGATCAGCCACGAGTACGACACCCCCGTGGCGGAGGAGGGTCTGCGCTCGGTGCTGGCGGTGCCGGTGGTGGTGCGGCGCCGGGTGCGCGGTGTGCTGTACGGCGCCCTGCGCACGGCCCAGCCGCTGGGCGACCGCACGATCGCCGCCGCGGTCGACGTGGCCCGGGACATCGAGCAGGCGCTGGTGGTACGGGACGAGGTGAGCGGCCTGCTGGCGGCGGCCCGGCCGCGGCCGGCCGAGGACGGGGGCGGCTCGCCGGCCGACTGGGAGCAGGTGCGCGAGGCGCACACGGCGCTCAGGGCCCTGGCCCCGCGGATCACGGACCCGGCGCTGCGGGCGGAGCTGCTGGCCGCCTGCGGCCTGCTGACCGCGTCGGGCGCCCCGGCGCACGAGGGGGACAGCGGGGCGGTGCTCTCGCCCCGCGAAGTGGACGTGCTGGCGTGCGTGGCGTCGGGCGCGACGAACGCGGCGGCGGCCGAGCGGCTGGGGCTGCGCGCGGAGACGGTCAAGGGCTACCTCCGCTCGGCGATGCGGAAGCTGGGCGCCCACACCCGGGGGGAGGCGGTCGCGTCGGCCCGCAGGACGGGCCTGCTGCCGTAGCGGCGGCACGCAGCCGTTCACCGACCCCCTCCAGGAATACGAATATGCCGTCAATGGGCGCACTTGTAATATCCCTCACCACGCCGCGGCTCAGAATTTCAAAGAGACGTTGCCTAGAATTTGGCCGGAACAGGACACAGGGAGGGCAGCGGTGACCGTGCGACGGGACTTCCAGGAGCCCACCCGAGGCCGCCCCGACCTGGTCATCGGCAGGGACGAGCTGTTCACGGCCGCCCGTGAGCAGCTCGGACGCGGCGGCAGCGTCCTCCTGCACGGCCCGGCCGGAATAGGGAAATCGACCGTCCTGCGCGCTTTGGCCACGGATTACGGCGCATCAGCGCGCACCGTGTTGCGCTGCTCGGCGACCGAGTCCGAATCCCACCTGCCGTTCCTGGCGCTGGCCGATCTGCTCGGCCTGGCCCTCGACGAGGTGTCCGGCAGGCTCCCCGCGGCCCAGCGCACCGCCCTGGAGTCGGCCCTCACCGGGCGCGGCGAGTCCACCCTGCAGCGCGACGGCCTCGCCCTGCGGCTCGCCGTGCTGTCGGCGCTGCGCGCGCTGGCCGACCGGGGCCCGGTGCTGATCGTCGCCGACGACCTGCAGTGGCTGGATCCGGCCAGCGCCGAGCTCCTCGGCTTCGCCGCCCGCCGCCTGGGCGACACTCCCGTGCAGCTGCTGTGCGCGGTGCGCACCGAGGGCCAGGAGTACGACCGTCATCTGCGCTCCTCCCCGCCGGACACCCTCGCGGTCCGGCTCACCCCGCTCTCCCGCGCCCAGGTGTCCGCGCTGCTGGACCACCAGGGGTACACCGACCTGCCGCGCTCCACGGTCCGCGAGATCCACCGCACCAGCGGCGGCAACCCGCTGTTCGCCCTGGAGCTGGGCCGCGCCCTGGGCGAGAACCCGACCCCGCCGCGGCCCGGCGAACCGCTGCCGGTGCCGACCTCGCTGCGCGCGCTGGTGCTCAGCCGCCTCGACATGCTCTCCGCCGAGGCCCGCCGCACCCTGCTGGTGGCCAGCGCGGGCGCCCGCCCCACACTGGCGCTGCTGCACGCGGCCGGCCGGGAGAACGCCGAGGCGGAGACCGCCCAGGCGGCCTCGCTGGGCCTGCTCGCCACGGAACCCGAGGGGCCGGCCGTCCGCTTCGCGCATCCGCTGATCTCCGCCGCGCTGTACGCGGAGGCCCCCGCCCAGGAGCGCCGGACCGTGCACGCGGCACTGTCCACCGCCGCCTCCGACCCGATCGAACGCGCCCGCCATCTGGCGCTGGCCACCACCGGCACCGACCCCGACGTGGCCGCCCGGCTCGCCGAGGCGGCGGCGCTGGCCCGGGACCGCGGGGCGCCCTCGGTGGCGGCCGCGCTCGGTCTGCTCGCCGCCCGGCACACCCCCGCCGACCACGTCCCCCGCCCGGACGAGCGGCGGCTGGAGGCCGCGGAGGACGCGATCACCGCCGGCGAGACCGACCTCGCCCGGGACATCGCCCACGACGTGCTGACCCGGGCGACCGCGCCGGCCGAGCGGGTGCGGGCCTGGATGGTGGTCGTCGAGTCGGCCGGGCAGGCGCTCGGAGACGTCGACACCGCCTTCCCGCAGATGCTGGCCGACGCCGGCGACGACCCGGAGCTGCTCGGCCTGGTCCACTACCAGCTGTCCTGGCGGGCGCTGATCATGGAGGGCGACTTCGCCGAGGCCCGCCGGGAGGCCGCGCACACGGCGGAGCTGGCCGCGCGCGGCGGCGACCGCCGCACCGAGCTGATGGCCCTGTCCTTCCAGGCGTCCACCGAAACCCTGATGGGCCATCCCGATGCCCCCGCGACCATCAAGAAGGCCCTGAGCGAGCCTCAGGACCCCTACGTGGCCTGCCACCACAACGGCGCCGGCATGGCGCGCTTCCGCTGGCTGCTGATGAGCGACCAACTGTCCGAGGCACGCACCACCGTCACCGCGCTGCTGCGCGAGGTGCGCCGGCGCGGCATGGTGGAGAGCGAAGTCCATTTCCAGCGTTTCCTCGCCGATGTCGAACTACGTGCCGGGCACTGCGGCCGCGCTTTGGATCTCGCCCGGGAGAGCCTGCGGCTGGCCCGGGACACCGGGATCGGGATGGGCGCCTCCGCCATGCTCGCCTCCCTCGCCGAGGCGTCCGGCGGCGATGTCGACCGGGCGCTGGCGCTGGCCCGGGAGGCCACCGAGCGCGCCGAGGAGGACGGCGACCAGATGTACCTCTCGCTCGCCCTGGCCGCGCTCGGCTACGCCCAGCTCGTGGCCGGGGACGCCGCCGGCGCGGTCGGCTCGCTGCGCCGGGTGCGCGAGCTGGAGCGCGGCCTGCGCATCACCGACCCGGCGCGCGGGCGCTGGCAGGGCGACCTCGCCGAGGCCCTGGTGCGCGCGGGTGAGCCGGGCGAGGCGCAGGAGCTGATCGACGTCACCCGCGAGCACGCGCTGCGGCTCGGCCGGGCGAGCGTGCTCGCCGTCCTGGACCGGGCGGAGGCGCTGGTGCGGGCGGCGCGCGGCGAGCACGAGGCGGCGCTGACCCAGCTGACGTCCGCGCAGGAGCGGCTGGCCGGGCTGGGCTACGGCCTGGAGGAGGCGCGGGCCGCGTTCGCGCTGGCCCGGCTGCGCACCGTGCGGCCGGGGCCGACCTCGTACGACGAGGCGGCGCGGCTGTTCCGGCGCTGCCGGGCCCTGCCGTGGCTGCGGCACGTCGAGGCGGCGGCCACGGCGGCACGGCCGCAGGCCGCGGCGGTGGCCGTGCCGGCGCCCGCCGCGGACGCGCTGAAGGGGCTGGCGTCGATGGAGCGTCAGGTGGCCTCGCTGGTCATGGAGGGCGCCACCAACCGGGAGATCGCGGCTCGCCTGTTCATCAGCGTCAAGACCGTCGAGGCGACCCTGACCAGGGTCTACCGCAAGCTCGGCATCCGTTCCCGGGTGGACATCGTCCGGCTGGCGGCGGGGCACCGCGCGAAGTGAGGGGCGCGCGGGGCGACCGCCCCGGCTCGGCCCCCGACGGGCCACCGAGGGTTTTCCCTGCCCGCCTCCCCCTAGGGAGTTCCCTCATTGGGAGGGCGGCGGCCGAGTCCTACCGTGGACGTGGACACCTGCCAGGGCGACAGCGGCGGCCCCCCGTCATCGGGGGCGTCCTGGCAGGGACGACTTCCCGGGCGAGGGGTGGCGGTACGTGCCGTCGGACACGGACTCCCACGACCGCCTCCGCCCAGGGCACGACTCCTGAGCACCCCTCAGGTGATGAACCAGGGGGCGCTGCGGGCCTCCACGAGCGGCCCGCAGCGCCCCCTCTCCATGTCGGGGACCGCCGGGTGCCGGTCGGGTCCGGTGGGGAGGGACGGTCACGAACGCCCGCCGGTGTGCGCCCCGTGCGCCCTGCTCGTACGTACCGGCCGGCGGTCCGCCGGCCCGGGTGTCTCCTCCCCGGCCACGCTCGCCGAGACCGTGCCTGAGCCTGTACGTGGTCCCTGCGCACGCGGGGGCGCCCGGCCGGGCTCCGGATCAGGTGCGCCGGCCGTGCCCCATGCCGTGCGGCCGCTGGGGTGACTTCGCGGCCTCGGCCTCCGCCTTGGCGTCCTTCACCGCGGCGGCGGCCTGCTTCTCGGCCCGGTCGGCGAGCGCGGCGGCGTCGAGGGACGCCGTCGAGCCCGCTTCCAGCGCCGGGGTCCGGCTGTCCTGCGACGTGCCGTCGCCTCCGGCCTGCTGCTCGGCGGGCGCGGGTTCGACGGGGCCTGCCGTCGACTGGTCACCGAAGGCCCTGGTGACGGTCCGGACGGCCTCGGTCAGCTCTCCGGGGATGACCCAGAAGGTGTTGTTGTCGCTGCCCGCCAGGTGCGGAAGCGTCTCGAGGTACTTGTAGGCCAGGACCTTCGCGTCGGCGTTGTTGCGGTGGACGGCCTGGAAGACGAGTTCCACCGCCTTGGCCTCGCCGTCCGCCCGCAGGATCATGGCCTGCTGGGTGCCCTGGGCCTCCAGGATGTCCTTCTGCTTGGTGCCCTCAGCGGTGAGGATCTTGGCCTGTCGCTCCCCTTCGGCGTGCAGGATGGCCGCGCGCTTGTCACGTTCGGCCCGCATCTGCTTCTCCATCGCCTCCTTGATGGTGTTCGGGGGGTCGATGGCCTTGATCTCCACGCGGTTGACCCGGATGCCCCACTTGCCGGTGGCGTCGTCGAGGACGGCGCGCAGACGTGAGTTGATCTCCTCGCGCGAGGTGAGGGTCTCCTCCAGGTCCATACTGCCGATCACGTTGCGCAGCGTGGTCACGGTGAGCTGGTCGATCGCCTGGAGGTAGTCGGCGACCTCGTAGGCGGCCGCCCGCGGGTCGGTGATCTGGTAGTAGAGCACGGTGTCGATGTTCACCACGAGGTTGTCCTCGGTGATCACCGGCCTTGGGTCGGAGGAGTAGACCTGCTCGCGCACGTCGAGCTTGGTGTTGACCCGGTCCGCCACCGGCAGGACCAGGTTCAGGCCGGGCTGCAGGGTCCGGCGGTACCGGCCGAACCGCTCGATGTTGTAGCGGCGCGCCTGCGGGACGATGCGCACGGCGGAGGCCACGAAGAAGACGACGACCAGGGCCGCCACGAGGGTGAGGATGACGACTGGGTCCACAGTGCCTCCGTCGCTAGGTGTTCAGCCGCTCACGGAAGGAGTTCGCGGGGGTAGACGAGGGCGGTGGCGCCCTCGATCTCCATGACGTCCACCAGTGTTCCCGCCGGGATCACCAGGCTCTCGTCGAAGGCGCGGGCGGACCACTCCTCGCCGGAGAGCTTGATCAGGCCGCGGGTCGCGGTCACCTCCTGCACGACCTCGGCCCGCCTGCCGATCAGCGCGTCACTGCCCTCGCGGGTGAGGGGTTGCTGCTCCAGGTGCCGCAGCGCGAGGGGGCGGACGAGGGCGAGGCCTCCCACCGCCGCCGCCGCGAGGGCCACCAGCTGGCCGAGGAGGCCGATGCCCGTACCGGCGACCACGGCCGCGACCAGCGCGGCGCCCGCCAGCAGTCCGAAGACCAGGGTCAGGGTGAAGAACTCCGCGACGCCCAGCGCCGCGGCGGCGGCCAGCCACACGAACCACGGCATCGCATCGCCCTCCCGATGAGGCCTCCCCCACCAAGTTACCTCCCGGTGGCGCGGGCGGGCAGGGACGGCCACCGGGATTCTCGGCCGCCGCCGGCCCGCGCGCCGGCCGACGGGGCGGGTGCCCGGTCGGCGGGCGGCCCGCGCCGGCGCGGCTCAGTTCCCGGCCGCATCCTCGTCGGGCCGCAGGGCGTCGAGGATGAGGGTGAGGCCGAAGTCGAACTCGTCCGCGTAGTCGTAGCCGGGCTTGAGGGCGTGTTCGGTGGCGAGTTCGGCGAGGTGGGGGTAGGCGTCGGCGGGCATCTCCCGGAGGATTGCGCCCGCGACCTCCTCCAGCTCCGCCGCGTCGCCGAACGGCAGACTCAGCTCCTGGAGCACGAAGCCGTACAGGTAGCTGTCGATCAGCGAGAAGGCGTGGCCGGCCATCGGGACGGAGAACCCGGAGGCGCGCAGCACGCCGAGGACGGCGTCGTGGTGGCGCAGGGTCGCCGGGCCGGGCCGCGAGCGGGAGTCCATCAGGCCGAGGGCCCACGGATGGCGGCGCAGCGTGGCGCGGACGGAGTCCGCGCGGCGGCGCATGGCACCCTTCCAGTCCGGGTCGCCCGGTGACAGCTCGGGCAGCTCGATCTCGTCGAACACCGCGTCCACCATGCCGTCGAGGATGTCCTCGCGGCCGGCGACGTGGTGGTAGAGGGACATCGCCTCGACGCCCAGTGGTTCGGCGATGGCGCGCATGCTCAGCGCGGCCGACCCCTTCCGGTCCGCGAGCGCCACCGCCGTGCGGATCACGCGTTCACGGCTGAGCGGGGTGCGCTCCGACGCCCCGCGCCGGCCTCTGCCCGTCTCCGGCATTCGTCGCTCCTTCTCCATACCCCTCGGCCCCGCGCCTCCCGGCGCCCCTTGATTGCCTTACGACATAAGGCTACCGTGCCTTACACCATAAGGTCGACACTGCGGCGGAAGGGGTTGTGCCATGAGCACGGATCGCGTGAAGAAGGTCTGCATCGTCGGAGCCTCGGGGAAGCTCGGGCAGTACATGGTCCGGCACGCGCTGGACCGCGGGTACGAGGTGGTCGGCGTGTGCCGGGAGCGCAGCGTGCCGAAGCTGGCGGCGTTCCGGGACCGGATGACCGTCGTGCCCGGCCCCACGAACGACCCGGAGGTGATCCGGCGCGCGGTCGCCGGCTGCGACGGGGTGCTGACGGTGCTCGTGCCGTGGGGCGTGCAGCAGTACTCCTCGGGCACGGCCCAGGCAGTGCTGGACCACGCACGGCCGGGCGCGCGCCTGGTCTTCTCGTGCGGCTGGCACATCACGCGCGACGGCAAGGACCGGTACTCGTGGCGGTTCAGGACGGCCGTCCGGATCGTCGCCCGCCTGGCCCGACTCGTCCGCGCCGTCGACATCGACGATCAGGTGGAGGCCTGCCGCAGGGTGTTCGCCAGCGACACCCGGTGGACGGTGGTGCGCGGCAGCGATCTGGAGGAGGGCGAGAGCCAGGGGCTGCCGGTGTGGAGCCGGCACGTGGGCGACCCGGTGCTGTCCGGCAACCTGACCCGCCGGGTGGACTTCGCGCTGTTCATGGTGGAGGCGCTCACCGACGACACGCTCGTCCAGGAGGCCCCGGCGATCGTCGGCTGCCGCACCGCCGGCGCCCTCGCCCACGCGAGCGGTTCCGCGGCCTCGCCCCGGGTGCCGTGACGGGCCGGGCCGACCGTACGGATTCGGCCGACATCACATCGGGCGTGCGGCGCCCGCCGGACGTGTCCGGCACGTCGTAGTGCAGGAACAGCGGGAAACCATCGCCGACCCGGGCGTCCGGGTAGACGCTCCGTGGCTCGCCGATCACTGTTCTGACCACAAATTCCACACATCCTCTCTACACACAGGCCCCGATGGTCTAGATTGACCGTGCTTCAGCCGTTCGGGCGGGAAGCGCCCAGTAAATGATCTACAGGTCCGGCGCCATTCACAGCCAGCGATCGATCAACACGCGGAGCCCCCAACAGGGCCTCGGGTGCGGGGAGCGCCCGAAGTCCGCACGGGGTCCGCGCGCCTCGAAAGCCCGGCAGGGCACGCGTATTCGGCTGCCGCCAGGGCGGGTTGTTCACGTAGCGCCGGCACATCTGTCATGGCGGGAGGCGGGGGCCTCCCGGGGGAGGAAGAGCGCGGTGCGGGAGGCAGGGGTGCCTCCCGGAGGACATGCGTGCCAGACGAACACCTCGAACCACTGGTGACCTGGGGGGTCCTTGTGCAACAGGGGGGATTGGTCAACCCGTTTCCGTCGGCGCGCGGCAGGCCGGCGAACGGGACTGTCAGCCGGACCGCGACCGACTGGGAGCAGCGGTACCGCCGTACCGTGATCGCCGGCGACACCGTGGCCACGGCCGTCGTCGTGGCGGCCATCGGCAACTTCTTCGGGGCCCGCGACGCGGCCAACTGGCACGAGAAATGGGTGATCCTCGCCTTCGGCACCGAGTTGCTGGTGCTGGGGGCGCTGGCGGTGAACCGGTCGTGGGCACCGCCGGTGCTCGGCCAGGGCGCCGAGGAATTCCGCCGGCTCGGACGCTCGCTGTTCACGGCGACCGTCGTCCTGGCGCTCGGCGGGATCGCCCTGACCTCGCGCAACATCAAGCTCTGGATCTTCGTCGCGATCCCCGCGATCGCGCTCGTCACCATGACCGCGCGGTACCTGCTGCGTATCCGGCTGCACCGGCAGCGCCAGGAAGGGCGGTGCCTCAGACCGGTGCTCGCCGCCGGGAGCCCGGACACCCTGCGCGACCTGATCGGCCGGACCCGCAAGTTCCCCCACCTCGGCTGGCGGGTGGACGCGGTGTGCACGACGGACGGACGCGGCATCGACGGCGACCACCTGGACGGGGTGCCTGTCGTCGGGGAGTTGGGGGACGTCGCCAAGCACGTCCGCCACGACGGTTACCGGGTCGTGGCGGTCACCCCGGACCCGCACTGGTCACCGGACCGGCTGCAACGGCTGGCCTGGAACCTCGAAGGCAGCGAGGCCGAGATGGTGGTGGCCCCGGTGCTGATGGAGGTGGCCGGTCCTCGGCTGCACGTCGACGCCGTGCTCGGGATCCCTCTGCTGCGGGTCAGCATGCCGACGTTCACCGGTGCCCGCCGGGCGGTCAAGGGGGTCGTCGACCGGGTAGGCGCAACGATTCTGCTGATGCTGTTAGCGCCGCTGATGGCGCTCATCGGGCTGCTCGTGCTGGCGGACAGCCGGGGCGGGGCGTTCTACCGCCAGTCGCGGGTCGGCAAGGACGGCCACGAGTTCACCATCTGGAAGTTCCGCACCATGGTCGCCGACGCCGACCGGGCGCGGGAGGCGCTGGCCGACCGGAACGAGGGCGCCGGCCCGCTGTTCAAGCTCCGCCGGGATCCACGGGTGACCCGCGTGGGAGCGGTACTGCGCCGGTACTCGCTCGACGAACTCCCGCAGCTGTTCAACGTGCTCACCGGATCGATGTCGCTCGTCGGTCCGCGGCCTCCGCTGCCGGAGGAGTGCGCCGCGTACGACCCGGACATCCGGCGGCGGCTGCTGGTCAAGCCCGGACTCACCGGCCTGTGGCAGATCAGCGGGCGCAGCGATCTCTCGTGGGAGGAGGCGGTCCGGCTGGACCTGCGGTACGTGGAGGACTGGTCGCTCGCCCTGGACGCGGTGATCTTGTGGAAGACGCTGCGTGCGGTGCTCTACGGGCAAGGCGCCTACTGATGCGCGGGGGGACTGCCGCTCGACGGTCCCGGCGGTGCGCGGACCGCAGGCCAGGAGGCCTGCCTGGGGGGAGGAACGGGTCATGAGAGTCAGTGTTTTCGGGCTCGGCTACGTGGGCTGCGTGTCGGCCGCGTGCCTGGCCGGCATGGGGCACGAGGTCATCGGGGTGGACGTGAACCAGGTGAAGGTCGACCTGGTCAACGCCGGCCGGGCCCCGGTGGTCGAGGAGCGGATCGGCGAGCTCGTCGCCGAGGTCGTCGGGACCGGGGCGCTGCGCGCCACCACCGACGTCCGGGACGCGATCGCGCACAGCGAGGTCTCGCTGGTCTGCGTGGGCACGCCGTCGGAACCCAACGGCAGCCTGTGCACCACCTACTTGGAGCGGGTCACCGAGCAGATCGGGGCCGCCCTCGCGGACCGCGGCGGAAGCGGCGGGCGGCACACGGTCGTCTACCGCAGCACCATGCTCCCGGGCACCTGCCTGAACCTGCTGGTGCCGATCCTGGAGAAGTACGTCGGCGGCACCGCGGGTGTGGACCTCGGGGTCGCGGTCAACCCGGAGTTCCTGCGCGAGGGCACCAGCGTGCGGGACTTCTACGACCCGCCCAAGACCGTCGTCGGCGAACTCGACCCGGCCAGCGGTGACATGGTGCTCGCGCTGTACGACGGCCTGCCCGGCGAGGTGTTCCGGGTGCCGGTCCCGACGGCCGAGGCCATCAAGTACGCGGACAACGCCTTCCACGGCCTGAAGATCGGCTTCGCGAACGAGCTGGGCGCGGTGTGCCAGGCGCTCGGCGTGGACTCGCACCAGGTGATGGACGTGTTCCTCGCCGACCGCAAGCTGAACATCAGCCCCGCCTACCTGCGGCCCGGCTTCGCCTTCGGTGGCTCCTGCCTGCCCAAGGACCTGCGCAGCCTGGTCCACGCCGCGCGGCGGGCCGACGTCTCGGTGCCCATCCTCGCCCACGTGCTGCCCTCCAACTCCGACCACCTGCAGCGCGCGGTGGAGCTGGTCGAGCGCACCGGCAAGCGCCGGGCCGGCCTGTTCGGGCTGTCCTTCAAGCCCGGCACCGACGACCTGCGCGAGAGCCCGCTCGTGGAGCTGGCGGAGCGGTTGTTCGGCAAGGGCTACGACCTCAAGATCTACGACGCCAACGTGAGCCTGTCCCGGCTGCTCGGCGCCAACCGCGAGTACATCGAGACCCGGCTGCCGCACCTCGCGCAACTGCTCGCGGACTCCGTCGACGAGGTGCTCGAACACGCCGAGGTGTGCCTGGTGGGGACCAGGGATCCGGCCGTGCTGGCGGCGCTGCCGCACGGCGACGGCCCGGTGATCGTCGACCTCGTCCGCCTTCCCGACGCGGAGACGCGCCGGGCCGAACCGGGGTACATGGGCCTTGCTTGGTGACACGCCTGCTGCTGACACGCCTTCCGGTGGCATCCCGTCCGACGGCACGGCCGGCCCGGACGGGGCGGGCCGGCGCGCGCTGATCCTCGTGGAGAACCTGTCGGTGCCGTTCGACCGGCGGGTGTGGCAGGAGTGCACGACGCTGCGGGACGCCGGCTGGGACGTGCACGTCATCTGTCCCCGGGGCACCAAGCGGGACACGGAGGCGGAGGCGGAGATCGACGGGGTGCGGATCCACCGCTACCCGTTGCGCGCGGCCACCGGAGGGCCGGCCGGCTACCTGCGCGAGTACGGGTCGGCGCTGTGGCACACGGTCCGGCTGGCCCGCAAGGTCGGCCCGGTCGACGTGGTCCACGCCTGCAACCCGCCCGACCTGCTGTTCCTGCCGGCCCGGTGGCTGAAGCGGCGGGGCGCGCGGTTCGTCTTCGACCAGCACGACCTGGTGCCCGAGCTGTACCTCTCCCGGTTCGGCCGCGGCGAGGACCTGCTCTACCGGGCCGTGTGCGCGCTGGAACGGATGACCTACCGGGCCGCGGACGTCGTGCTCGCCACGAACGAGAGCTACCGGGACGTGGCGGTGCGCCGTGGCGGCCGGCGGCCGGAGGATGTCTTCGTGGTGCGCAGCGCACCCGACATCGACCGGTTCCATCCCGTGCCGCCCGAGCCGGAGTTGAAGAACGGCAAACCCCATCTCCTGTGCTACCTGGGGGTGATGGGACCGCAGGACGGCGTCGACTACGCCCTGCGGGCCCTGGCGAAGCTGCGCGACGAACTCGGCCGCACCGACTGGCACGCGGTGTTCGTCGGCGCCGGCGACACCTTCGACGCGATGGTGGAGCTGTCCCGGCGGCTCGGGCTCTCGGAGCAGGTGCGGTTCACCGGGCGCATCCCGGACGCCGACCTGGTGCGCTACCTGTCCACCGCCGACGTGTGCCTCTCCCCCGACCCGCACAATCCGCTCAACGACGTGTCGACCATGAACAAGGTCCTCGAGTACATGGTGATGGGCCGGCCGATCGTCTCGTTCGACCTGAAGGAGGCCCGAATCTCCGCCGGAGACGCCGCCGTCTACGCGCCCGCCAACGACGAGAGCGCGTTCGCCCGGCTCGTCGCACAACTGCTGGACGACCCGGAGAAGCGGGCCCTGATGGGCAAGATCGGCCAGGAGCGGATCGGCGGACCGCTCTCCTGGCGGAACTCGCAGGCCTCGCTGCGCGCCGCCTACACCACCGCCTGCCGTGAACGCCCGGCTGCCGACGGGCGATCCGGACCGGCCGGGAGGAGGCCGCGCCATTGAGCGATGACACCATACGCCTGGTCACGATCGGGCGGATCGTCCGTCGGCGACGGCGGCTGCTCGCCCTCCTCGTCGTGGTGGGCGCGCTCGTCGGCTACGGTTCCTCGCTGCTGTTCCCACCGCGCTACACGACGTCGGCCTCGGTGCTGCTGCCGGGTGCGTGGGAGGAACGCGAGCTGCGGACCCAGACGGAGATCGCGACCAGTTCGGTGGTGGTCGACCGCGCGGCCGCCTCGCTCGACTGGAGCGGGGTCGGCGGACGCGAGCTGCGGGACCGGGTGAGCGCCAAGGCCGCCGACGGCAACATCATCAGGATCTCGGGCACGGCCGACACCCCGGAGCGCGCCCAGCGGCTCTCCGACGAGGTGGCCCAGCAGTTCGTGGCGTACGCCGCGCGGATCGTGGGGGACAACGCCGATCCCGAGGCGGCGGCGCGGCTGGAGGCGCTGCGGCAGATGGTGGTGCAGACCAGCGGCCGCATCACGGAGCTGGCCGAGGCGGCCGATCCGGGGCAGACCGTGGAGAGCGTGCAGGCGCGCACCGACCTGGAGAAGCTGCGCACCGCGCTGCAGGAGGCCATCAACAAGCTGGACCAGGCCGACCCGGCCGCCACCAAGGCCAACATGGTCGTCATGGGCCCCTCGCCCCGCCCGGCCGGCGAGGCGCCGCCGACGCGGGTGCAGCTCGTCGGCGGCGGGGCACTGCTGTTCTTCCTGTTCGCGGTCGTCGGTCATCTCACCGCCGCCCGGATGAGCCGCCGGCCGCGCACCGAGGCGGAGATCGCCACGGCGCTCGGCTCGACGCTGCTGGGGACCGTCGAGGTGCCCGGCGACCGGCTCGCGGACCGGCCGGAGGACGGGGGTCCGCGGGCCCGGATCCGCCGGCTGCTGGGCCTCGACGTCCGGTGGGACCTGCCCGTCCCGCGGGCCTGCGGCGACGACGACGCCCTGCGGGTCCGCCACCGCCGGGTGTGCGCCCGCGTCCGGGACCGACTGCCGGTCCCGCGGCGGCCGCTGGTGGTCGTCCCGGACGGCGACCAGGTCGCCCGCCGGGCCGCCGAGGAGCTCGCGGCCGAGTGCGGCGGCGATCCGCCGCCGGGGGTGGTGGGGGTCTCGGTGGACCGGCCGATGGTGCCGGACCGCGACCACGAGTCCGGGGTCCTGGTGGTGCTCAGCGCGGGCCGCTGGACCACCGGGGAACTCGCCGGCATCGCCGAGGCGTGCGCGGACGCCGGGCACGAGATGGTCGGCGTCGTCGTCGCCGGCCTGGTCCGGGCCCGTGCGACGGGGTCCGCCGGCCGGCCCCGGCAGGCCGCCGCGCCGGCGCTCGCCGACCAGGTGACGGGAGGGTCCGGGTGACGACGAGCACGCCGTCGCAGGGGCCGGGCGCCGCTCCCCTGGTGGATCTGCAGGCGCTGGTCGTGGCCGTCCGCAGGCGGCGCCGGCTCTGGTGTTCCGCGGGGCTGCTGGGCCTGCTCGTCGGCCTCGCGGTGGCGGTGCTGCTGCCGCCCGCGCCGACCGCGGTGACCAAGGTGCTGGTCGCGCACCAGGCGGACCAGCCGAACGACCCCGGCACGCTGATCCGCACCGACGTCGCGCTCCTGCACACCACGCGGATCGCCGACGCGGCCCTGCGCTCCCTCGGGTCCCCGGACGCCCCCGAGGACTTCATGCGGGACTACGGCGGGGTCGGTCTGACCAACAACCTGCTGCAGATCACCGTGACGGGCGGCAGCGACGCCGAGGCGGTCGCCCGCGCCCGGGCGCTGGCCGACGCGTTCGTCGCGGACCACGTGCGGCGGATCCGGGAAGCCGCGGACGCCGAGGCCAAGAGCCTGCTCGACCAGCGCGACCGGCTCCAGGACGAACTCGCCCAGGTCAACAAGGCGATCGGGGAAGAATCGCCGGACAGCGGCCCGAAGGCGGCGGCGAACCTGGAGTCGCTGTTCGCCCGCCGGGCCGAACTCACCTCGCGCATCGCCGACTTCGGCCAGCGCGCCGCGGAGGCGCGGGTCGGCATGCCCCGGCTCGTCGCCGGCACCCAGATCGTCGACGCCCCGCGCCCGGTGCGGCACTCCCTGCCCAGGGCCGCCGCCACCGACGCGGCGATCGGACTCGTCCTCGGGCTCGTCCTCGGGCTCGCGGTGGCCGCGGTCGCCACCGTGGTGGCGGACCGCCCCGTGCTGCGCCGGGACATCGCGGCGCACCTCGGCGCGTCGGTCGTCGCGGAGCTGCCCGGCCGGCCGGCCGGGCCGTGGCGGCGTCGGCGGCTCCGGGCGGCACGCGAACGGCTCACCACGTCCCTGGCGCGTACGGTGCGCGGTGGCGCGGCACCGGTGTCGCTGCTGGAGCTGGGCTGCGCGCGCGTCACCGGCACGATCGCCCTGGACCTCGCCCGGGCGCTGGCGGCGGACGGGCCGGTGGCCGTCGTCGACGGCCTGCCCGGGTCGCGGCTCGCGGACCGGCGGCGCAGGCCGGGCGACCCGGCCGTGGTCAGCGGCGAGCGGGCCGCGGCCGCTCCCGCCGCGGAACGCCGGCTCGGCGTCGGCTCGGTGGCGCCCGGCACGACGTGGACCGACCTGCGGTACCTCGGCACCCGGACGGTGCTCGTCGTACGGGCCGGGCACGGCAGCGCCGCCTGGCTGCACACCGTGGCGCGGCAGCTCGCGGAGCAGCGCGTCGCGGTGATCGGTGTGGTGCTGATCGACCCCGATCCGCGGGACCGGACCGACGGCACGCTGTGGGACGGGCCGCGCACCGCGCCCCCGGGCGGCGCCGAGCGGCCCGCCCGGGCCAACGGCGGGGGTGCCTCCCACGCCGTCGAGGCGGTGGGGGCGGGCCTGCCGCGCGCCGAGCGGCTGCCGACGCGGGCGGCGGGAACCCCCGACAGCGACCAGGAGGCGCGGTAGGACATGTGTGGCATCGCAGGTACGTACCGGTGGCCGGACGGGAAGGCCGTCACCGACCGGCTCACCGACATCCTCGCCCACCGCGGCCCGGACGGGGCCGGACGCTACAGCCATCCCGTCGGGGACGGCGAAGTGCACCTCGGGCACCGCCGGCTGGCCGTCGTCGACCTGTCCGGGACCGGCGCCCAGCCGATGGTCTCGGGCGGGCTCGCCCTCACGTACAACGGGGAGCTGTACAACGCGCCGGAGCTGCGGGCCGAGCTGGCGGCCGCCGGGGTGCGCTTCCGCGGCACGTCCGATACCGAGGTGCTGCTGGAGGCCTGGCGGCGCTGGGGTACGGACTGCCTGCCCCGGCTGCGCGGCATGTTCGCGTTCGGGGTCTTCGACGAGCGGACCGGTGAGCTGGTCCTCGCCCGCGACCAGCTCGGCGTCAAACCGCTGTTCCTGCTGCGGCGCGGCGACGGTGTGGCGTTCGCCTCCGAGCTCAAGGCGCTCGCCGCCGTGACCGGAGGGTCGCTGGAGGTGGACCCCACGGCGCTGGTGGCCTCCCTGCTGTACTACTGGGTGCCGGACTCGCGGTGCGCGTTCCGGGAGGCGGAGAAGCTGCCGCCGGGCAGCTGGCTGAGGTGCCGGCCCGACGGCCGGGTGGAGCGCGGCCGGTTCTGGCACCTGCGGGACGTCGCCGCCGAGGGCCGGGAACGGGCCCGCGCCGGGCAGTCGCCGGACATCGCCGCCGTGGTCGAGGAGTCGACGCGGCGCCACCTGCTCTCCGACGTTCCGGTGGCCACCTTCCTGTCCGGCGGATTGGACTCCAGCTACCTGACCGCGCTGGCGGCCCGGGAGCGGCCCGGGATCTCCGCGTACACCATCGGCTTCCGTGCCGCGGACGCCAGGTACGAGGCGATGCCGGACGACCTGCGCCACGCCCGCCGGGTGGCCGAGCGGTTCGGCGTCGACCTGCACGAGATCGAGATCGCCCCGGACGTGCTCGACCTGCTGCCGCGGATGACGTACCACCTGGACGAGCCGATCGGGGACCCCGCCGCGATCAACACGTTCCTGATCTGCTCGGCCGCCCGGGAGGCCGGGGTCAAGGTGATGCTCTCGGGGATGGGGGCCGACGAGTTGTTCGCCGGCTACCGCAAGCATCTGGCCAATCTGATCGCGCTGCGCTACCAGCGTGTCCCGCGGCCCCTGCGGCGCGGTCTGTCGGCCGCCGTGGACCGGCTGCCGGTCGCCACGTCACGCCGGGGGTACCGGTCGGTGCGGTTCGCGAAGCGGTTCCTCTCCTTCGCCGATCTGCCGGAGGAGACCGCGTTCCGGCGCAGCTACACCATGTACGACCGGGCCGAACTGCTCGCCCTGCTCGATCCGGACCTGGGCCAGGCCGTCGAGGACGTGCTGACCGAGCACGCGGACGTCTACCGGGACAACGACCTCGACGACTTCGTCAACCGCATGTGCCTGGGCGACGCCCGGATGTTCCTGCCGGGCCTCAACCTCGCCTACACCGACCGGTCGAGCATGGCCGCGTCGACCGAGGTGCGGGTGCCGTACGTGGACGTCGAGGTGGTCAGGGCGGCGTTCGCGGTGCCCGGGGACCGCAAGATCGTGGGGCGGCAGGGCAAGGCCGTCCTGAAGGAGGCGGCCGTCTCGGTGCTGCCCCGGGAGATCGTCTACCGCCCGAAGGGCCTGTTCAGCGCGCCGCTGCGGGCCTGGATGAGCCGGGACCTGGCACCGCTGGTGCGGGAGGTGGTCGATGACGGTCTGCTGGTGCGTTCCGGGTTCCTGCGCCGCGACGCGCTGGCGCGGATGGTCGCCCAGGACGCCGCCGGGCAGCGGGACTTCTCCAAGCATCTGTGGCATGTGCTGACCCTCGAGTACTGGTACCGCGGCGCGACCTCCGGGGCCGGCCGGACCCCTTCCCTGACGGCCTAGAGACAAACGGCGTAGAGACAAGAGGACTTCGGGTGAAACAGGTTGTGCAGAACTACAGGAGCGGTGAGCTGGCGCTGCTCGACGTGCCGGTGCCGGGGTGCAAGCCGGGCGGTGTGCTGGTCCGCAGCGCCTACTCGCTGATCTCCACCGGGACCGAGCTGATGAAGGTGTCCGAGGCCGGTATGTCGATGCTGGGCAAGGCCCGTTCCCGGCCGGACCAGGTCGCCAAGGTCGTGCAGAGCGTGGCCGCCAACGGGGTGCCCGCCACCTACCGCAAGGTGATGGGCAAGCTGGACTCCTACACGCCCCTGGGCTACTCGCTGTGCGGGGTGGTCGAGCAGGTCGGCGCCGGCATCGACGACGTGGCGGTCGGGGACCTCGTGGCCTGCGCCGGCAACGAGCACGCGTTGCACGCCGAGCTGAACTGGGTGCCGAAGAACCTCTACGCCCGGGTACCGGACGGCCTGGCGCCGCGGCACGCGGCCTTCGGCACCGTCGGGTCGATCGCGTTGCAGGGCGTCCGCCGTGGTGAGCCGCAACTCGGCGAGGTGGCGCTGGTGATCGGTCTCGGACTGATCGGGCAGCTGGTCGTGCAGTTGCTGGCCGCGTCGGGGGTCCGCGTCGTCGGGGCCGACCCGGACCCGGTGCGCTGCGAACTCGCCGAGCGCCTGGGCGCCGCGGCGTGCGGCGACCCCGCGTCCGCGGCCGTGCAGGGCGCCGTCGCGGAACTCACCGGCGGCCTGGGCGTGGACCAGGTGTACCTGGCCGCGGGCGGCACCGACAACCAGCCCGTCGAGCTGGCCGCCCGGCTGAGCCGGGACCGCGGCCGGGTCGTCGACATCGGCAAGTGCCGCCTGGACCTGCCGTGGAACGCGTACTACGAGAAGGAGCTCGACGTCCGGTTCTCCCGCAGCTACGGCCCCGGGCGCTACGACCCCGCGTACGAGCTGGAGGGGCGGGACTACCCGATCGGCTACGTGCGCTGGACCGAGCGCCGCAACCTGGCGTGCTTCCTCGACCTCCTGGCCCGCGGCAGCGTGGACGTGGAGCCGCTGGTCTCCCACGTCGCCGACTTCGACGACGCCGTCGAGACGTACCGGAGTCTGCAGGACGGCGAACTGAAGGCCGTGGCCGTGCTGTTCCGCTACCCCGACGACCGGGCGGAGGCGCCCGCCCCCACGGTGGCCGTTCCCGCGGTGCCCGCCGGGCGGAAGCCGGGCCGGGCCGCCGGGACGCCGGTGCGGCTGGCGTTCGTCGGCGCGGGGAACTACGCGACGTCGATGCTGCTGCCGCACCTGGCGGGGCGCGACGGCGTGGAGCTGGCCACGGTCGTCACCACGACGGCCCTGTCCGGGGCCAACGCGCAGCGCAAGTTCGGTTTCGCCGGGGCGACCACCGATCTCGACGCCGTGCTCGGCGACGAGTCCGTCGACGCGGTGTTCGTGGTCACCCGGCACAGCTCGCACGCCGAACTGACCCGCAAGGCGCTGCTGGCCGGCAAGGCGGTCTTCGTGGAGAAGCCGTTGGCGCTCACCGAGGACGAGCTGGCCGGCGTGCTCAAGACGGTGGAGGAGTCCGGCAACGACCGGCTGCAGGTGGGCTTCAACCGCCGGTTCGCGCCGCTGCTGCGGGAGGCCAGGGAGCGGTTCGGCGCCCGCACCGGGCCGGCCGCCCTGCGCTACCTGGTCAACGCGGGCCGCCTGGAGCACGGCAGCTGGTACCTGCGGTCCGGCGAGGGCTCGCGGTTCGCCGGTGAGGGCGGGCACTTCATCGACACGGCGAGCTGGCTGCTGGAGGCCGACCCGGTCTCGGTGTACGCGGTCGCCACGTCCGGCCACCAGGACGTGCAGGTCGTGCTGCGCTACCCGGACGGGTCCACCGCCACCATCAGCTACGTCACCACCGGCGCGCCCGGTTTCCCCAAGGAGACCCTGGACCTGGTCGCGGACGGCAGGGTGCTGCGGTTCGACGACTTCGTCCGCGCCTCCGTCCACGGCCCCAGGCGGTGGGTGAGTTCGCGGCTGCCCAGGGCCCGGGACAAGGGGCAGGCCGCCGAAATGGCCGCGTTCGTACGGGCCGTGCGGACCGGCGGGCCGATGCCGGTGCCGCTTCGCTCGCTGGCCGCGACCACGGCGGCCACCCTCGCCGTGCAGGCCGGCCTGGTCGGCGGTGCTCCGGTGACGTTGGCGGGGGTGCGATGACCGCGCGCTCGGGGAGTGCGGGCTGGTACCTGCGGCGGCTGTCCCGGATGGGGCCGCGGGAGGTCGGCGGCCGGGTGGGCGACGCGGTGCGCAGGCGGCGGTGGCGGTCGGCGCGGCCGGCCGGCCCGAGCGTGAGCGGCGCCCGGTTCACCGCCGTACTGCCCGCGGGGACGGTGGCCGAGGTGCCGCCGGACGCCGCGAAGCGCCTCGTCGCCGAGGCGGACCGGCTGATGACCGGTCACGTGGAGTACTTCGGGGTGGGCCGCGACGACCTCGCCGACCCGGACTGGTGGTACGACCCGAGGACCGGGCGCCGGGCCCCCTGGGGCTACGCCTTCGACGTGCCGTACCGCGACGAGGACGCGGTCGGGGACATCAAGCAGATCTGGGAGCTGTCCCGGCACCAGTACCTCACCGTGCTCGCCGCCGCCTACGCGCTCACCGGCGACGAGCGGTACGCCGAGCGGGTGGCCGAGCACCTGCGGGCGTGGTGGGCGGCGAACGCGCCGCTGCGCGGGGTGCACTGGACCAGCGGGATCGAGCTGGGCATCCGGCTGCTGTCCTGGGTGTGGATCAGGCGGCTGCTCGACGGCTGGCCGGGTGCGGCCGGACTGTTCGAGGAGAACCCGAAGGCACTGCACCAGATCTGGCACCACCAGCGCTGGCTGGCCGCTTTCCCCAGCCGGGGCTCCTCGGCGAACAACCACGTCATCGCCGAGGCCGCCGGTCAGTTCGCGGCGGCCTGCGCGTTCGGCTGGTTCCCCGATTCGGCGCGCTGGCGGGCGGAGGCCCTGCGGTCGCTGGAGCGGCATCTGCGCGGCAACACCTTCGGCTCCGGTCTCAACCGCGAACTGGCCACGGAGTACCACGGACTGGTGCTGGAGCTCGGTCTCGCCGCGGTGGCCGAGGCGGACACCGCCGGCGTGCCGGTCCCGGCGTCGGTCCGGGTGGTGCTGCTGCGGATGACCGACGCGCTCGCGGCCGTCGTGGACGACCGGCTGCGGCCGCCGCGCCAGGGGGACGCGGACGACGGCCACGGCCTGGTCGTCGACGGCGCGGGCACCGACCGCTGGGCCTCGCTGCTGGCCACCGGGGACGCCGTGTTCGGCCGGCTCGCCTGGTGGCCGGAGGTGACCGGCACCGATGTGCGCACGCCGCTGCTGGCCGCGCTCATCAGGCCCACGACGCCGTCGGTGACCCGCCCGTCCCGTCGGCCGGGCCACTTCGCCGACGCGGGGATGACCGTCCTGCGCGGTCCGGACGGCATCTGGTGCCGCTGCGACGGCGGCCCGCACGGCTTCCTGTCCATCGCCGCGCACGCCCACGCGGACGCTCTGTCCCTGGAGGTCCGGCACGACGGGGTCGACGTGCTCGCCGATCCGGGGACGTACTGCTACCACGGGCAGCCGGAGTGGCGGCGGTACTTCCGGTCGACCCTCGGCCACAGCACCCTGCAACTGGACGACGGCGACCAGTCCGTCTCCGGCGGCCCGTTCCTGTGGACGCGGCACGCCCGCAGCCGGGTCCTGGTGGCGGACCCGGCCGGGCCGGGGGTGTCCCGCTGGTGCGCCGAGCACGACGGCTACCGGCCCGCCGTGCACCGCAGGCGGGTCGAGCTGGCGGCCGAGCGCCGGGAACTGACGGTGGTGGACGAGGTGCGCGGCGGGTCGGGCCGGGCGGTTCGGCTGGCGTTCCACCTCGGCCCGGCGATCACCGCGGACCTGGTGGGAGACCGGGCCGTGCTCACCTGGACCCGGGACGGCGAGGACCGCTCCGCGGTGCTCGACCTGCCCGGGCAGCTGCGCTGGCGGGCCCACCGCGGCGAGACGGACCCGCCGCTGGGCTGGTACTCCCCCGGTTTCGGGCGCAAGGAACCCGCCACCACGCTGGTCGGCACCGGCTCCGCCGACGGCACGCGGGGGTTCGTCACCGTACTCGGGTTCCGCGGCTAGGGGGGACGGCGTGGGGTTGTGGAGGCGGCACCGGGCATGGTCGGCGGCACCGCTGGCGCTGGCCCTGCTGGCGGCGGCCGGCTGTGAGGGCGGGCCGGGCGCGCGGCCGGCGCCGTCCGCCACGCCGTCCCCGTCCGCGGCCCGGGTGTGCGCCGAGCCCGCGCCCGGCCCGGCCAAGGCGCCGGCGGGCGCGGTGACGGTCGACCCCGCGGTGGTGGGCGACCTCGCCGCCAAGACCCGGAACAGCCCACCGCACACCACCTTCTGGCTGCGGCCGGGCACGCACCGGCTCGAACCGGACCGGTACGCCCAGGTCGTCCCCAAGGAGGGGAACCGCTACCTCGGCGCGCCGGGCGCGGTGCTCGACGGCCGGCGGACCAACCAGTACGCGTTCGGCGGCACCGCCCGCGACGTCACCATCGGCCACCTGACCGTGCAGGGCTTCGTGGCGCCGCAGAACGAGGGCGTGGTCAACCACGACTCGGCCGACGGCTGGGTGATCGAGCACGCGACGGTCCAGAACAACTCCGGCGCGGGTCTGATGGCCGGGGCCCGCCAGCGGGTCAGAGCCAGCTGCCTGCGCGGCAACGGCCAGTACGGCATGAACGCGTACAAGGCCGGCGGGCGCATCACCGGCCTGGTGGTCGAGGGCAACGAGATCACGGGCAACAACCGGGACGACTGGGAGCGGCGGCGGCCGGGCTGCGGCTGCACCGCGGGCGTCAAGTTCTGGGCGGTCGACGGCGCCGACGTACGCGGCAACTGGGTGCACGACAACCGCGGGGCCGGGTTGTGGGCGGACACCAACAACAACGACTTCCGCATCGAGGGCAACCTGCTGGAGGCGAACGACGGTGCCGCGCTGATCTACGAGACGAGCTACAACGCGGTCATCCGCGGTAACACGATCCGGCGGAACAACTGGGTCGAGGGCCGCGGGTACGCCGAGCGCGGCGACACCTTCCCGTTCGCGACCGTCTACCTGTCCGAGTCCGGGGGCGAGCCGCGGATCCGGGCCCGCACCGACAAGATCGAGATCTACCGGAACGTGCTGGAGGACAACTGGTCCGGGATCACCCTGTGGGAGAACGCCGACCGGTTCTGCAACAGTCCGGCCAACACGTCCTCCGGTGCCTGCACGCTGTTGGTCGACGACACCGACCGGTGCGCACCGCCGGCGATCGCCGCCGCGCCGCTGTACGCCGACTGCCGGTGGAAGACCCAGCGGGTGGACATCCACGGCAACCGCTTCGTGCTGGACAAGTCCGTCGTCGACTGCACGGTGAGGTGCGACCGCATGGCGGTGCTGGCCAACTACGGCACCTATCCGGACTGGTCGCCCTACAAGGGCGAGCGGGTCGCGGAGGCGATCACGCGCGGGCAGCACAACCGCTGGCACGACAACGTGTACGTCGGGCCGTGGAAGTTCGTCGCCCACGACCCGAGCCGGGTGCTCGACGCCGGGGAGTGGCAGGCCTCGCCGTACCGGCAGGACGCGGGCAGCACCTTCCGTGCGCGGGACGGTGGTTGAGATGTCCGCGGACTCCACGTCGAGGACCGTCGCGACGGTCTGGGGGCTGCTGGTCCTCAACACGCTCGGCTCCGCCGGGGCGAGGACCATCGTCCCGCTGCCCCGCTCCCTCATCCAGATGGTCACCATGGGTGCGCTGGTCGCCGCGTTCACACTGGCGCTGGCGCTCAACCTCCGGCTGCGGGTGCGGGCCAGCGCCTTCCTGCTCCTGCTCACCCTGCTGCTGGTGCCGTCCGTGCTGTCCAGCGTGCAGCAGCAGTCCGGGTTCGGGGCGCTGTTCCGCTGCGCCCGGCTGGCACTGTTCGTCGGCACGCTGTGGCTGCTGAGCCGCTGGTGGGACGGCGGCCCGCGGTTCGTCAGGCACCACATCCGGATGTACTTCGCGGTACTCGGATCGGTGGCCGCGGGCCTGGTCGTCTCACCGGGCGCCGCGCTGCCCGAGCTGTACGGCGGGCGGCTGGTCGGCGCGTTGTGGCCGCTCACCCCGCCACAGATCGGACAGTACGCCGCGGTGATCATCGGGCTCACCGTGCTGCTCCTGCTGGGCCGGCAGACCGACCGCAGGAGCGCGGCGGTGGTCGTCGTGCCGTCCCTGGTGCTGCTCGCGCTGACCCACACGCGGACGGCCACGCTCGGCCTGCTGGCGGGGCTGGCGCTGGCGATCGGCTCGCTCGTCCTGACCAGCGCCGCCGCCCGCCGGTTCTTCGCCCGGGCGGTGCTGTGCGCGGCCGTGGCCGCGGTGGCGCTCGGGCCCGCGCTGCAGGCGTGGTTCCTGCGCGGCCAGAGCCAGGAGAACTTCTCCAGCCTCACCGGCCGGGCCAAGGTCTGGCACGCCCTGCTGGCCGCGCCGCGGACGACGTCGCAGTACCTGTTCGGATCGGGCCTGGGCGACAAGTCGTTCGGCGGGCTGCCGATCGACAACAGCTGGCTGGCCGTCTACCACGAGCAGGGGGTGACCGGCGTGGTGCTGGTGGCGGCGTTCGTCGCCGTGCTGGGCGCCGTGGCGTTGCTGCGGCCGCCGTCGCTGTCGAGGGCCTGCGCGATCTTCCTGATCAGCTACTGCGCGATCGCCTCGTACACCGAGGCCGGGCTGGGTGACGCCTCGCCGTACCTGCTGCACCTGACCGTGGCCGCCTCGCTGCTGGCGGCACCCGCCACGGCCACCGCCCCGCCGGCGCCCGAGGTCCTCCGGCGGCGCGTCCCGCGATGGGCCCGGAAACCGGAGGTGATCTAGCGTGCACGTCCTCGTGGTGCACAACCACTACGCATCGGCGCAGCCGAGCGGCGAGAACAGGGTCGTCGACCAGGAGGTGGCGCTGCTGCGCGGGGCCGGCCACCGGGTCGGGGTGTTCGAGCGGCGCAGCGACGAGATCGCCGCCCGGTCCCTGCCGGCCAAGGCCGCGATCCCGCTGCTGGTGCCGTGGAACCCGGCGGTCCGCAGGGAGCTGGCCGCCCGGCTGCGCGCCGAGCGCCCGGACGTGGTGCACGTCCACAACGTCTTCCCGCTGCTGTCGCCGGCCGTGCTGGCCGCCTGCGCCGACGCCGGCGTGCCCACCGTGGCCACGCTGCACAACTACACCCAGGTCTGCCCGCCCGGCACGCTGCAGCGGGACGGCCGACCGTGCGCCGAGTGCGTCGGGGCCACGCCCCTGCCCGCCGTCCGGCACGGCTGTTACCGCGGTTCCCGGCTGGCGACGGTGCCGCTCGCGGTCAGCCTGTCGGTGAACCGGCGGCGGTGGTGGTCCGGGGTGGAGCGGTTCTTCTGCATCTCGGGGGCGCAGCGCGACGTCCTGGTGCGGGCCGGCATGCCGGCCGAACGGCTGTCGGTGAAGCACAACTTCGTGCCCGATCCGGGCGTCCGCCGGGAGGGCGCGGGCGAGCACGTGCTCTACCTGGGGCGGCTCGCGGAGGCCAAGGGGGTACGGCTGCTGATGGCCGCGTGGGACGAGCTCGCCGCCGACGGCGGGGTGGGCGTGCCGCTCGTGATCGCGGGCGCGGGGCCCCTGGAGCGCGAGGTGGCCGCCTGGGCGGCGGGCCGGGACGACGTGCGCTTCGCCGGCCTGTACGACCCGGAGCAGTGCCGGCGGGCCGTCGCGCGGGCGGTCGCCGTGGTGGCGCCGTCGACGTGGCTGGAGGCGTTCGGCCTGGTGGTCGTGGAGGCGATGGCGGCGGGGGTCCCGGCCGTCGCCGCCGGTCACGGGGCGTTCGTCGAACTCGTCGAGGACGGGGTGACCGGGCTGCTGCACCGGCCGGGCGAGGCCGCCTCGCTCGCGTCGTGCCTGCGCCGGATCGCAGAAGGGCCCGCCCTGGGCCGGGAGATGGGCCGGGCGGCCCGGCGCCGGTACGAGCAGGGCTTCAGCCCGGCCGTCGGGCTGGAGCGCCTGGTGGAGGGATACCGCACCGCGATCGCGGATCGGACGGAATCAATGGGGGGCAGTACATGACACGATGCCGACTCTGCGGCTCGGCGGCGCCGGCGAGCGTCGTCGACCTGGGGGCGACCCCGCCGTGTGAGAGCTTTCTCGCCGCGGACCGGCTGGACGAGCCGGAACCGACGTACCCGCTGCACCTGCGGGTGTGCACCGAGTGCTGGCTGGCGCAGATCCCGCCGCTGATCACGCCGGAGGAGACGTTCACGCAGTACGCGTACTTCTCCTCCTACTCGACCTCCTGGGTGGAGCACGCGCGCACGTTCGTCACCGACGCCGTGCGGCGGCTGGGTCTCGGTCCCGACGCCTTCGTGGTCGAGGTCGCGAGCAACGACGGCTACCTGCTGAGACACGTGGTGGACCGCGGGATGCGCTGTCTGGGCATCGAGCCCTCGGTGAACGTCGGCGGCGCGGCACGTCAGGCGGGGGTGCCCACGCTCACGGCGTTCCTGGACCCGGACACCGGCTCGGCCGTCCGCGCCGAGCACGGGCCGGCGGACCTGGTCGTGGCCAACAACGTGTACGCGCACATCCCCGACGTGACCGGGTTCACCCGGGGGCTGCGCGCGCTGGTCGCCGACGACGGCTGGGTGTCCGTCGAGGTGCAGCACCTGCTGACGCTGATCGAGGAGAACCAGTACGACACGATCTACCACGAGCACTTCCAGTACTACACGGTGGCGTCCGCGATACGGGCGCTGGCGAGCGGCGGCCTCGCGCTGGTGGACGTGGAGCTGCTGCCCACGCACGGCGGTTCCCTGCGGCTGTGGGCCCGGCCCGCCGAGGTGGCCGGCGAGCCGACCCGGCGGGTGACCGACGTACTGGACCGGGAGAAGGCGGCCGGACTCCAGGAGCTGTCCGGATACACCGCGTTCTCCGCGCGGGTGGCCAAGGTGCGCCGGGACCTGCTGCGGTTCCTGATCGAGGCGGCCGATCGCGGCGAGACGGTCGTCGGCTACGGCGCCCCGGGCAAGGGCAACACCCTGCTCAACCACTGCGGCATCCGGCCCGACCTGCTCCCCTACACCGTCGACCGCAACCCCTACAAGCACGGGCGGTTCACCCCGGGCACCCGGATTCCGGTCCTGCCGCCCGAGCGGATCGCCGCCGACCGGCCGGACTACGTCCTCGTCCTGCCGTGGAACCTGCGGGCCGAACTGGTCGAGCAGCTGTCGTACGTGCACGAGTGGGGCGGCCGGCTGGTCTTCCCCATCCCGGAACTGAGCATTGTCGAGGTCGCGTCCCGAAAGGTCACAGCATGAAGGTCGTCCTGTTCTGCGGCGGTTACGGGATGCGGATGCGCAACGGCACCTCCGACGACGTGCCCAAGCCGATGGCGATGGTCGGCCCGAGGCCGCTGATCTGGCACGTCATGCGCTACTACGCGCACTTCGGGCACACGGAGTTCATCCTGTGCCTCGGGTACGGGGCCCACCACATCAAGGACTTCTTCCTCAACTACGAGGAGACGACGTCCAACGACTTCGTGCTGCGGGCCGGCCGGACCGAGCTGCTGTCCACCGACATCTCGGACTGGACGATCACCTTCGCGCAGACCGGCGTCGAGTCGCCGATCGGCGAGCGGCTGCGCCGCGTCCGGCACCACCTGGACGGGGACGAGATGTTCCTCGCCAACTACGCCGACGTGCTCACCGACGCCCCGCTGCCGGAGATGATCGACCGGTTCGCGCGGCGCGACGCGGGCGCGTCGATGATGGTGGTGCCGCCGCAGTCGTCGTTCCACTGCGTGGAGCTGGGCGAGGACGGCCTGGTGGGCGGCATCACCGCGGTGAGCGAACTGCCCCTGTGGGAGAACGGCGGCTACTTCGTGCTCCGTCAGGAGGTCTTCGACCACATACCGGAGAACGGGGACCTGGTCGCCGACGGGTGCGCCCGGCTCGCGAAGCGGGGCCGGCTGGTGGCGCACCGGCACCGCGGTTTCTGGAAGCCGACCGACACCGTGAAGGAGCGGGCCGCGCTCGACGCCGCCTACGCCCGCGGCGACCGGCCGTGGGCCGTGTGGGAGCGCGACGGCGCCGGGGTGGGCGCGTGATCCGGCTCGGGGCCGGGCGCCCGGACCGGGTCGTCGCGGTGGGCGCGCACTGCGACGACATCGCCATCGGGGCCGGCGGCACGCTGTTGACACTGTGTCAGGGGCGGCCTGGCGTCCGGGTCGACGCGCTGGTCATGTCAGGTGGCGGCGGTGAGCGGGAACAGGAGGAGCAGGCCGCGCTCGCCGCCTTCTGCCCGGGCGCCGACCTGCGGCTGACCGTGCTGAAGCTGCCGGACGGCCGGCTGCCCGCGCACTGGGAGGAGGCCAAGGCCGCGGTCGAGGAGCTGCGCGGGCGCACCGACCCGGACCTGGTGCTGGCACCGCGCGCCGAGGACGCGCACCAGGACCACCGCGGCCTGGCGAAGCTGATACCGACCGCCTTCCGCGACCACCTGGTGCTCGGCTACGAGATCGTCAAGTGGGACGGCGATCTCGGCCGCCCCACGGCCTACCAGCCGCTCACTCCGGAGACCGCCGAGCGGAAGGTGCGGCTGCTGCAGGAGCACTACCCCTCGCAGCGGCACCGGCCCTGGTACGACCGGGAGGCGTTCCTGGGCCTCGCGCGGATCCGCGGCATCGAATGCCATCAGCGATACGCAGAGGCGTTCGCCGTCACCAAACTCACGCTCAACCTGGGGGGTTGAACCTTGCGCGTACTGCTGACCGGACACCAGGGCTATCTGGGCACCGTGATGGCCCCGGTCCTCGCCGCCGCCGGACACGAGGTCGTCGGCCTCGACTCCGGCCTGTTCGCCGACTGTGTGCTGGGCCCGGCGCCCGCCGACCCGCCGGGGCACCGGGTGGACCTGCGCGACGTCACGGCCGAGCACGTGGCCGGCGTCGACGCCGTGATCCACCTGGCCGCCCTGTCCAACGACCCGTTGGGATCACTGGCACCGCAGCTCACCTACGACATCAACCACCACGCGTCCGTGCGGCTGGCCCGGCTGGCCCGCGACGCCGGCGTGCGGCGCTTCCTGTACGCGTCGACCTGCTCCGTCTACGGAGCCGCCGGGGGCGGCGAGCTCGTGACCGAGGACGCCCCGCTGCGCCCGGTGACGCCGTACGCGGAGTCCAAGGTACGGGTGGAGGACGACCTGCACGCCCTGGCCGACGGCGACTTCACCCCGGTGTTCATGCGCAACGCCACCGCCTTCGGGTACTCCCCCCGGCTGCGCGCCGACATCGTGCTCAACAATCTGGTGGGCCACGCCCTGCTGTCCGGCGAGGTCCTCGTGCTCTCCGACGGCACGCCCTGGCGCCCGCTGGTGCACGCCGCCGACATCGCGCGGGCCTTCACGGCCGCGCTGTCCGCGCCGCGGGAGGCGGTGCACGACCGGGCGTTCAACATCGGCGGCGAGGCCAACAACGTGACGGTCGCCGAGATCGCCGGGCAGGTCGCCGAGGCGGTGTCCGGCGCGAAGGTGGTCATCACCGGGGAGACCGGCGCCGATCCGCGGTCGTACCGGGTCGACTTCTCCCGGTTCCGCGCCGCGGTGCCCGGCTTCGACTGCGAGTGGACGGTGAAGCGGGGCGCGCTGGAACTCGCCGACGCCTACCGCGAACACGGCCTGACCCGCGAGGGCTTCGAGCGGCGCTTCACCCGGCTGGCCGTGCTGCGCTCGGCGTCCGGGACCGGCGCGGTCGACGACACCCTGCGGTGGCGCCGGTGACCGCGGCCGGCCGGCCGGCGCCCGCGCCCGCGCCCGCGCTCGGCGAGGAGATGTACGCGCTGGTGGAGCGGCTGTACCCGCTGTGCCGCAGCATCACCGGCGACGGGGTGCGCGCCACCCTGGACATCGTCGGGGAGTACATCCCGCTGCGGGTGCACGAGGTGCCGACCGGGACGCGGGTGCTCGACTGGACGGTGCCGCAGGAGTGGAACATCCGCGACGCGTACATCGCCGACGGTGCCGGCCGCCGTGTCGTCGACTTCGCCGCGTCCAGCCTGCACGTGCTCGGCTACAGCGTGCCGGTGTCGGCGACCATGCCCCTGTCCGAGCTGCGCGCGCACCTGCACACCCTGCCGGACCGACCGGGCTGGGTGCCGTACCGCACCAGCTACTACAAGCCGGAGTGGGGGTTCTGCCTGGCGCAGGAGACCCTGGACGCGATGCCGGACGGCGAGTACGAGGTGCGGATCGACTCCACACTCGCCGACGGCCACCTCACCTACGCCGAGCACGTGGTCCCGGGACAGGTCCCGGAGGAGGTGATCGTCTCCTGCCACGTCTGCCACCCGTCGCTGGCCAACGACAACATGGCCGGCGTGGCGGTCGCGACGTTCCTGGCCAGGGCGCTGGCCGAGGAGACCCCGTACTACACCTACCGGTTCCTCTTCGCGCCCGGCACCATCGGGGCGATCACCTGGCTGGCCCGCAACGCGGAGCGGGTGGAGCGGGTCAGGCACGGCCTGGTGCTGGCCTGCGCCGGGGATCCGGGCTCGTTGACGTACAAGCAGAGCAGGCGCGGCGACGCGGAGATCGACCGGGTGATGCGGCATGTGCTGAGCGCCTCCGAACGCCCGCACCGCGTCGCCGAGTTCACTCCGTACGGATACGACGAGCGGCAGTTCTGCTCGCCCGGCTTCGATCTGGGCGTGGGCTCGCTCACCCGGACCCCGTACGCGGGCTATCCCGAGTACCACACCTCGGCGGACGACCTGGACCTCGTCTCCGCGGAGGCGATGGCGGACACCCTCGCGGTCTGCCGCGAGGCGTTCGACGTCCTGGACCGCAACCGGACGTACCTCAACCTCAGCCCGTACGGCGAACCGCAGTTGGGCCGGCGCGGGCTGTACGACGCGCTCGGTGGCCGCAGCGACACCAAGCAGGCCCAGATGGCCATGCTCTGGGTGCTCAACCTCTCCGACGGCGAGCACAGTCTGCTGGACGTCGCCGAGCGGTCCGGGCTGCCGTTCGACACCGTCGCCACCGCGGCCGACGCCCTGCACGGCGCCGGGTTGATCAAGGAATGACGCCGGTGACCACCGAGGAGGGGAATCCGCGGCCGACGGCGCCGCCGGCCGGATCGGCCAGGCGGGCCCTCGCCGGCCGGCTGTCCTGGGGGCTGGCCGACCAGGCGGCCTCCAGCATGTCCAACTTCGCGGTGGGCATCTACGTGGCCCGCTCGCTGGGGGTGGCCGCGTTCGGCGTGTTCAGCCTCGCCTGGGTGACGTACGGCGTGGTGCTCAACGTCGCGCGGGGGCTGGCCACCGATCCCCTCGTGGTGCGCTTCAGCGGCGTGTCCGACGCCTCCTGGCGAGGGGCGGTGGCCCGGGCGACGGGTACCGCGATCGGCGTCGGTGGAGTCGTCGGCGCGGCGTGTCTGGTGACCGGGCTGCTTCTCGGCGGCCGTGTGGGACCCGCGTTCGCCTGCCTCGGCGTCATGCTGCCGGGGCTGCTGCTGCAGGACGCCTGGCGGTTCTCGTTCTTCGCCGCCGGCGCCGGGCGGAAGGCGTTCGTCAACGACGTCGTGTGGGGCGTCGCGCTCGTGCCGGCCCTGGTGCTGGCGGCCCGCGTGGGCACCGTGGCCGCCTTCGTGCTCGCCTGGGGTGCTTCCGCCACGGTGGCGGCGGGGTACGGCTACGTCCAGTCCGGCATCCGGCCCCGGGCGGCCGAGGCACGCGGGTGGCTGCGCGAGCAGCGCGATCTCGGATACCGGTACCTGGTCGAGAACGTCAGCCTCAGCGGCGCGAGCCAGGTGCGGGCCTACGGCCTCGGCGTGATCGCCGGGGTCGGCGCGGTGGGTGCGGTCCGGGGTGCCGAGCTGCTGCTCGGACCGTTCCTCGCCGTGCTGATGGGTCTTTCGCTGGTCACCGTCCCGGAGGCGGCACGGGTGCTGCGGCAGGCCCCGCACCGCCTCGGCAGGTTCTGCCTCCTGCTGGGCGGCGGGCAGGCCGCCGCCGCGCTGGTGTGGGGCGGCGCGCTGCTGCTGATGCCGGACCGGCTCGGCGAGTTCGGGCTCGGCGACGTGTGGCACTCCGCCTCCCGGCTCATCGTGCCGGTCACCCTCGGCGTCGCGGGCGCCGGCCTCGGCACCGGCGCGGCGGCCGGGCTGCGCGCGCTCGGCGCGGCCCGGCGCAGCCTGCGCTGCCAGTTGTTCGCCTCCGCCTGCTATGTCGGCGGCGGGCTCGGCGGAGCGGCTCTCGCCGGCACGGCCGGCTCGGCCTGGGGCGTCGCCGCCGCGACCGTCGGCGGCTCGGCCGTGTGGTGGCTGCACCTGCGCTCCGCCCTGCGCGAGCGCCGGCACAACTCCGTTCCCGAAGTGAGGACCTCATGACCGACCGTCCCAGGCTCAGCATCGGCCTGCCCGTGTACAACGGCGAGGAGTACCTGGCCGAGTCGTTCGACGCCCTGCTCGGCCAGACCTACGAGGACTTCGAGCTGGTCGTCTCCGACAACGCCTCGACCGACGGGACCGAGGACATCTGCCGCCGGTACGCCGCGAAGGACTCACGCGTGCGGTACATCCGGCTGCCCCGCAACATCGGCGCCGCGCCCAACCACAACCACGTGTTCACCGAGTGCCGCGGCGAGCTGTTCAAGTGGGCCTCGCACGACGACCTGTACGCCCGGGACCTGCTGCGGCGCTGCGTCGAGGCGCTGGACGAGCGGCCGGAGGTGGTCCTGGCACACAGCGGGCAGGCGGTCATCGACGGCGAGGGCCGGGTGCGGGTCCCGTACGAGTACGGGCTCGCCACCGACTCGCCGCACGCGCCGGAGCGCTTCCGCAGCCTGTTGTTCGAGCCCGGCGGTGACGACTTCTACGGCGTGATGCGGGCCGACATGCTGCGCCGGGTGAAACCGCACGACAGCTACCACCACGCCGACCGCACGTTCGTCGCCGAGATCACCCTGCACGGGCCCTTCCACCAGGTGCCGGAGCTGCTGTACTTCCGTCGCGACCACCCCACCCGCGCCGAGCGGGCGAACCCGTCCAAGCGTTCCCGGTGCGTCAACCTGGACCCGCGCCGGGCGGGTCCGCTGCACCCGACGCCCCGGCTGCTCGCCGAGTACGTCTGGGGGTTCGCCTCGGCGATCCGGCGGGCGCCGCTGTCGCCGGCCGACCGGCGCGCCTGCTACCGCCACCTGGCCGCCTGGATGACCAGCCGGGTCCGGCCGGGTGCCGGGGAGCGGGTCGAGGACCGCGCCCCCGTCGACCCGGACCGGCTGGCCGTCTCCGTCGACGCGCTGGTCGCCGGCCGTGAGGGGAGGCGGTCGTGACGGCCGCCCGGGTCGGGGTGTTCGGCCTGCTGGGCTCCGGCAACCTCGGCAACGACGGATCGCTGGAGGCGGTGCTCGGGTATCTCCGCGCCGAGCACCCGGACGCGGTCGTGGACGCGCTGTGCGGCGGGCCCGAGGTGGTCGCGGCACGGTTCGGGATCCCGGCGACGCGATTGCACTGGTACCGCGGGGAGTACCGGACCGCCTCCCGTGCGGGCGCGATCGCGGCGAAGGGGCTGGGCAAGCTGGTCGACGCGTTCCGCACCGCGGCCTGGGTGCGCCGGCACGACGTGGTGATCGTGCCGGGCATGGGCGTCCTGGAGGCCACGCTGCCGCTGCGGCCTTGGGGTTTCCCCTACTCGCTGTTCCTGCTCTGCGCGAGTGGCCGGCTGCTGGGCACCCGGGTCGCGCTGGTCGGTGTCGGCGCCGCCCCGATCGGCGACCGGGCGACCCGGGCCCTGGTGCGCTGGTCGGCGCGGCTGGCGGCGTACCGGTCGTACCGCGACGACCGGTCCCGCGAGGCGCTGCGGGAGATGGGCGTGGACACCGCGCGCGACGAGGTCTGCCCGGACCTGGCGTTCGCCCTGCCGGCGCCGGCGCCGGGCGCGCCGTCGGCGGGCCCGCCGGGGCTGGTCTGCGTCGGCGTCATGGACTTCCACGGCGGCAACGACGACCGGGCCCGGGCCGAGGAGATCCACCGGCGCTACCTCGACGGAACGACCCGGTTCGTGCGCGCGCTGGTCGAGGACGGCAGACCGGTCCGGCTGCTCACCGGCGACGAGTGTGACGCGCCGGTGGTCGCGGCGATCCGCGACGCGGTGGACTCGCCGCTGGTCACGGTCTGCGAGGCGGCCTCGCTGGGCGACCTGATGGAGGAGACGGCGGCCGCCGACGCCGTGGTGGCTACCCGGTACCACAACCTGGTCTGTGCCCTGAAGGCCGGCACACCGACGCTCGCGCTCAGCTATGCGGCGAAGAGCGACGCGCTCATGGACCGGATGGGCCTCGGCGCGTTCTGCCACCCGGCTCGCGACGTCGACGCCGATCGGCTGCTGGAGCAGTTCCGGGAGCTGGAGAAGCGCTCGGCGGAGCTGCGGCAGACCCTCACCGAGCGGAACCGGACCGCCGCCGGGCAACTGGAGACGCACTTCACGGCCTTGACGGCGGCCCTGTTCCCGGCGACCGACCACCACACTCACTCCCTGCGGAAGGCTCCATGAAAGCGACCGAAGTCCCGGAGATCGCCGGCGCGTACCTGTTCGAGCCGACGCCGTACGCCGACGAACGCGGCTTCTTCTGCCGCACCTTCGACGCCGACGTGGTCCGCTCGGTGGGCATCGACCCGGACGCCTTCGTGCAGGACAGCCTGTCGCGCTCGGCGCGGGGAGTGCTGCGCGGCCTGCACCTGCGCTCCGGGGCCGGCGAGGCCAAGCTGGTGCGGTGCTCGTACGGGCGGATCTTCGACGTGGTCGTGGACCTGCGGCCGGACTCGCCGACGTACCTGGGCCGGGCCTCCTTCGAGCTGTCCGGCGACACCCAGGTCACCCTGTACGTCCCGGCGGGGTGCGCGCACGGCTTCCAGGCGCTGACGGAGACCGCCGACACCTCGTACCGGATCGACCGCCCCCACGATCCGGCCGAGGACGTCACCATCGCCTTCGACGACCCGGACCTCGGCATTCCGTGGCCGCTGCCGGTCACATCAGCGTCCCGGCGGGACCGGGAGGCACCGAGCCTCGCCGAGGTCCTGAAGGGAAGGAAGAGGTGAGTCACGTGGACGACACGGCTGAAGAGCCCCTGCTGCCCCGGTCGCGGGCGGCGAACAAACGGCTGCACTCCCTGGTCCCGGGGGGCGCGCACACGTACGCCAAGGGCGACGACCAGTACCCCGAGGGCCTGGCCCCGGTCATCAGCCACGGCCGTGGCGCCCATGTGTGGGACATCGACGGCAACCGGTACATCGAGTACGGCTCCGGCCTGCGGTCGGTCAGCCTCGGCCACGCCCACCCCCGCGTGACCGAGGCGGTACGGCGCGAACTCGACCGCGGCGGCAACTTCGTCCGGCCGTCCGTCGTGGAGGTCGAGGCCGCGGAACGCTTCCTGGCCACGGTGCCGACCGCCGAGATGGTGAAGTTCGCCAAGAACGGCTCCGACGTCACCACGGCGGCGGTGCGCCTCGCCCGCGCCGTGACCGGGCGGCCGCTGGTGGCCGTCTGCGCCGACCAGCCGTTCTTCTCCGTCGACGACTGGTTCATCGGCACGACCCCCATGTCCGCGGGCGTCCCGGCGGCGACGACCGAGCTGACCGTGGCGTTCCCCTACGGGGACCTGGCCGCCACGGAGGAACTGCTGCTCCGTCACCGGGACGCGGTCGCCTGCCTCATCCTCGAACCGGCCTCCCACACCGAGCCGCCGCCCGGGTACCTCGCCGGCCTGCGGGAGCTGGCCGACCGGCACGGCTGCGTCCTCGTCTTCGACGAGATGATCACCGGGCTGCGCTGGTCCGAGGCGGGCGCCCAGGGCCTGTACGGCGTCGTCCCCGACCTCTCCACGTTCGGCAAGGCGCTGGGCAACGGGTTCGCGGTCTCCGCGCTGGCCGGGCGCCGCGAGCTGATGGAGCGGGGCGGGCTGCGGCACTCCGGCGACCGGGTGTTCCTGCTGTCCACCACGCACGGCGCGGAGACCCACTCGCTGGCCGCCGCGACGGCCGTCCTCGACACCTATGTCGAGGAGGGTGTCACCGCGCGGCTGCACGCCCTCGGCGAGCGGCTGGCCGCCGGGGTCCGGGACGCCGCGGCCAGTATGGGCGTCGGCGACCACGTCGTCGTCCGGGGGCGGGCCAGCAACCTGGTCTTCGCCACCCTCGACGAGAACGGGCAGCCGTCGCAGCGGTACCGCACCCTGTTCCTGCGCCGGCTCCTCACGGGCGGGGTGCTGGCCCCGTCGTTCGTGGTGAGCAGCGCGCTCCAGGACTCGGACATCGAGCACACCGTCGACGTGGTGGCCCAGGCGTGCGCGGTGTACCGGAAGGCGCTGGACGCCGCCGATCCGACCCCCTGGATGGGCGGGCGGCCGGTGAAGCCGGTGTTCCGCCGCCTGGCGTGAGGGGACGTCCCCGCACGCCGCGTGCAGGGACCGCGCTCGTCCGCGGTGGGGCGCCCGGCGGTCGCGGTGGGGCGCCCGGCGGTCGGGGCGGGGCGGACACCGGCAGCGGCACCCGCACCAGACGTCATGACATGACGTCCACCAGGGCCTTGCCGACCGCGCCGTTCTCCACCGCGCGGTGCGCGGCTGATCACCGCACCGGGGATCAGCACCGCGCACTCAGCGGCGCTCCGGCAGACCAGTGCCGGCCGGCCGGCCGGCTCTCCGGTCGGCCGACCGGTCGACCAGCCACGCGGTCGCCGGGACCAACGCCAGCGCGGTGCACCAGCCGCCGAGGACATCGGTGGGGTAGTGGGCGCCGAGGGCGACCTGGGCCCAGCCCATGACGGCACCGGCGACCAGCGCCGCGGCGAGCACGAGCGAGGCCCCGGCCCCCCTGCCGAGGCCGAGCCGGCCGGTCACGACCAGCGCCGCGAGGAGGGCTACGGAGGTGAGGAAGGCGGTGTGCCCGCTCGGGTAGGACAGGTTGTCGTCGCCGTGGATGGTGCGCCCCACCAGTGACTTGAGCAGCGTGGTCGCCGCCACGGTCACGCCCGTCCCGGCCACCGCGGCCACCGCCGCGCGCGGACGGCGCAGAAGCAGACAGCCGGTCACCGCGGCCCCGAGAAGCGTCGCCGCTCCCCCGGGCTCCCCGAGGAAGTCCACGGCCAGGGCGACGTTCCGCCACGGCGGCCGCACGCTGTCCGCCGTCGGCGGGACGAGCCATCCGTCCACCGTGCCGGGCTCGCCGTGCCCCGCGTACACGGCCCCGAGCACGACGACCACCAGCGCGGCGAGGGCCGCCGTCAGCGCGAGCCATGCGCGCAGCGGCAAAGGCAGCACCGCGGGGGCCTCCCGGCCGGTCACCCGCCCGGGAGGCGGCGCGCCGGCCCCTGTCGTCGCCGGCCGCGCGACCGCACGGCCCGACCGCGCGGAGTCCCCTGTCCGGTCGGTGTCCACCTGCCCCTGCCCCCTGCCCCTGCCGGGCGGCACGGCCCGCGGAGGACCCGCGGTGGGCCGTCGCCGTACGGTCCGTGTGCCGCCACTCTGGCACAGCGTCCGCTGTCCCGGGGGCGGGTTCGTCCACCCGTCCGCCACCACTCGTGGGTGGCCGCGGCACCGTCCTGTGGAAGGCCGTTGTGGAAACGGCGCCGGGAGGTGAGGATCAGCGGGACGGAGATCCGCGATCGAGGGAGACCGACGTGCGCTGTACCGACGGGCCACGGGTGGCCTGCGACGTCCACGTGGAGGCGGCCGCGCCGCGGGTGTGGCGGCTGGTGACGGACATCCGTCTGCCGGCCCGGCTCAGCCCGGAACTGCGGCGAGTCGCCTGGCTCGACGGCGCCGACCGGCCCGTGGTGGGTGCGCGGTTCGAGGGCCACAACCGGCACGACATGCTCGGCGAGTGGCGGACCGTCTCCCACGTGGTCGAGGTGGCCGAGCCACGGGTGTTCGCCTGGGCCGTCATGGACGCGGACGGGCGCTTCGGCGGGGCGACGGTGGATCCGGCGCGGGCCATGGCGTCCTGGCGGTTCGAGATCGAGGCCGAGGACGACGGCGTCCGCCTGCGGCACTCGGCCGTCCTCGGGCCGGGGCGCAACGGGCTGACCCGGGCGGTCGAGCGGTGGCCGGACCGGGAGGCGGAGATCGTCGCGTTCCGGCTGAAGGAGCTGCGCGCGGGGATGGAGGCCACCCTTCGCGGCATCAAGGAACTCGCGGAGGAAGGCGGATGAAGGCAAGCCGTCGTGTTCACGATGAGCCGCTGCGACCAGGCGTTCCTCGCGGACGACAGCGCCTTCCCCGGCGAGGCCGAGCACTGGGCGACATCATGGGGCAGGGCGTGAAGTGCCCTGGGGCGAAGCCGAGTTGTCGCTCGCCTGTTGGTAACGCCTCGGTCACGGTCCTCCGGTCCGATCACCGTCGTGGATCATTTCGTGCTGACCATGAAGGTGATCCTCCAGTGATTCGCACGGAGGTCTGAGCAAGGGGGAATCGAATGAGTCTGGGCATCCGGCGTCCGGCCACCGCCGCCGCCGCGTTCCTGCTCGCCTGCGGAGGGCTGACCACCCTCGCGGCGACGCCCGCGAGCGCCGTCGACTTCAACTGCAAGTACCAGAGCAAGACGTTCCCGACGCCCGGTGACGACACGTTCGTCGAGATCGAGCTGTGCGTGCAGAGGGTCGCCGACGGCTACGAGGCCAGCGCCGACGTCAACTGGTTCAACGGCGGCGACAGCAGCGTCGACGACCACCGCAAGTTCGACCGGTTCGACGTCCAGGTGCGGGTGGAGCAGCGCGTCAACGGCTCCGACGTGGTCAAGGGCAGCCGTACCTGCGACATGCGGTTCAGCATCAACACCTCCAAGCGCGGGGGCAAGTTCTGCACCAAGTTCGTCACGCACGACCGGACGGCCAAGTGGAGCGCCGACGGCAAGGTCGTCTACGACCTCGACCGCGACGGCAAGGGCTCCTACACGTGGAATCTGACCGGTTCACCGCTGATCGACTGATCAGACGCCGGCCGGCGTGACGAGGGCGGGTCCCGCGGGGCCCGCCCTCTCGCGTGCCGCCGGGACGACGAGGTCCGGCGGCGTGGTTTTCGGAGTGACGAGACCGCTTCCCCCGGAGGCCGAGTGCGCCGGGCGCCGCCGCCCCCCGCGAGCCCCGTCCGGCATCCCCCGCACAGCGCGGCACAGACGTGAGAGCCGCGCCGGCACGTGCTTCGGTGCGCGGCAGCCGGCTCCCGGGGCCGGGGGTGCCATGCCGCACGCAGCCGCATACAGGGGGGCGCACAACCCCCAGGGAGGGGGATTGTGCATATTATGCGAGCTTTGCTCATGCTCTTGCCATGGGCCCGTGCTCCGCAGCTAGCTGGATGGCGTCACCCCACCTTCCGTTCCGGGCTCCCGATGAACCCGGAACGGACCGGCGGCTCCGGCCGGACCGGATCGGCGGCCGGTCAGGAAGGTGGATGAGAAACCCGCATGTGAGGAGTGGTCATGAAGAAGGCCTACGAAGCGCCGACGCTCGTCCGGCTCGGTTCCTTCCGCAAGGAGACGGGGCTCCTCGGGCGCTCCGGCAACGACCGGCTGATCCTGAGCAAGAACTGACGACCGACGGTCTCGACCCGACGTCATGACTGAACTGCACGAGAGTGCGGGGACGGGCCCCGGCGACGCGCACTTCGCGGTCTTCACCGACCACGCGGAGGCCGCCGCCGTGGCCCGCTCGTTCACCCGCCCCGGAGACCGGACCCTCCCGCACCCGTCCGGCCGACCCTGGCTGGTGGGCCGGTGGCACGACAGCGAGGTCGTCGCCGCGACCGCCGGCGCCGCCGCCCTCGCGGTGGTCGGCTGCTGCCCGGTGGACGCCGAGGCGCTACGGCGCCGGGCGGCCCGGCTGCGGGACCTCGCGGAGCTCGACGCCCTGGCCCGCTCCCTGCCCGGCAGCTTCCACCTCGTCGCCGCCCTCGACGGACGGATCAGGGCCCAGGGCACGGCCTCCGGGCAGCGGCTCGTCTTCCACGCGCGGATCGGCGGCGTACAGGTGGCCGCCACCCGCGCCGACACGCTGGCCGCGGCCCTCGGCATCGACCCGGACCCCGGGGAACTGGCCGTGCGGCTGCTGTGGCCGGCCCCGTACCCGCTGTCCGAGAGGTCCGTGTGGCGTGCGGTCACCGCCGTGCCCCCGCAGGACGCCCTGGTCGTCGCGGCGGACGGGCGCACCGCTCGCCACACCAGGTGGTGGACCCCGCCGGAGCCGGTGCGACCGCTGACCGACGCGGCCCCGCTGATCCGCGCGGCCCTGGAGGAGGCCGTCGGGGCCCGCACCGCGCGGGGCGGCGTCGTCAGCTGCGACCTGTCCGGCGGCCTGGACTCGACCAGCGTGTGCTTCCTCGCCGACCGCTCCCCGGCCCGCGTGGTGGCCAGTACCTGGCCGGGCCGCGACCCGGCCGACACCGACCTGCACTGGGCCGAGGAGGCGGTGCGGCACCTGCCCGACGTCGAGCACGTCGTCTGGGACGCCGACGCCTCCCCGCTGGTCTACGAGGACCTGCTGACCATCGACGACCTCCTCGACGAGCCCACCATCGGCGTGATGGACCGGTCCCGGGTCCTGCACCACCTGCCGGCCCTCGCCGCGCGGGGCAGCCGACTGCACCTGACCGGCATCGGCGGCGACCACGTGGCCTGGTGCTCGGAGGCCTACTACCACCGGCTGCTGCGCACCCACCCGCTGTTCGCGCTGCGCCGGCTGCGGGGTTTCCGGGCCCTGTGGCAGTGGCCGCTCGCCGGGACCGCCCGGGCGCTCACCGACTCCCGGCCGTACGGGGCGTGGCTCGCGCGGGCCGCCGGCCGGCTGCGGGACCCCCTGCCCCCGTCGGTCGCGACGGGCCTGGGCTGGGGCATGGCCCCGCGCCTGTTCGGCTGGGTGACCCCCGAGGCCGAACGGATGGCCCGCGAGGCGCTGCTGGACGCCGCGGGCACGGCGCGGCCGCTGCATCCGGACCGCGGCCTGCACGCCGACCTGGAGCAGATCCGGGTGTGCGGCCGGATCCTGCGCCAGTGGGACCGGATGGCGGCCCGCGCCGGTCTGCCGATGGCGTCACCGTTCCTGGACGACCGTGTCGTCGAGGCGTGTCTGGCGGTACGTCCCGGTGACCGGGTGACGCCCTGGCGGTACAAGCCCGTTCTGACGGCGGCGATGCGCGGGGTCGTGCCCGAGCCCTGCCTGCGGCGGGCGAACAAGGCCACGGCCTCCATGGACGCCTCCAACGGCCTGCGGGAGCACCGCGCGGACCTGCTGGCCCTGTGGGAGGGCTCGCGGCTGGAGCAACTCGGCCTGGTGGACGGTGCCGAACTCCGCCGCCTCGCCCGGCGGCCCGCCACCCGGGGGCTGTCCGACGCCATCCTCTACTCGACGATCGCCACCGAGGTGTGGCTGCGCGGACTCGCCCGCGTCCCCCAGTCCTGATCCGCCACCCCAACGTCAGAAAGGCCCTCACATGCCCCTGCGGTTCGGTGCCGACGTCGCCACGGCCGAGACCGAGTACGGCACGGTCCTGCTCGACCAACGAGACGGCGTCTACTGGGAGTTGAATCCGACGGCCGCGCTGGTGGTGCGGACGCTGCTGGCCGGCGGCGAGGTGGCGGAAGCGGCCGACGCCGTGGTCCGGGAGTTCGACGTCGACCGGGCGGAGGCCCTGGAGGACGTCGAGGCGCTCGTGGCGCAGCTGCGCGGCTCGGGGCTCGCCTCATGACGACTCCCAGCGCACTGGAACGCCCCACCGGTGTCCCGCTGACCCGGCGGCTGGCCGCCCGCCTCGTCCTCGTCCCCGCCGTCGGCATCGCCCTCCTGCCGCCCCGCCGCATCCGCGCCGTGCTCGGCGTGCTGCGGCGCGGTGCCGCGCCGGCCACCACCGGGCAGGCCCAGGACGCGCGCGACGCCATGTGCGCCGCCAGCCTGCACTGCGCCGGGCCGAAGGGCTGCCTGCCGCGTTCCCTCGGGGCGGCGCTGCTGTGCCGGCTCGGCGGAACCTGGCCGACCTGGTGCACCGGGGTTCGTGTCGTGCCGCCCTTCACCGCCCACGCGTGGATCGAGGCGGACGGCCGCCCGGTCGGCGAGGGCGTGCCGGACGGCTACTTCGCCCGGCTGGTGGCCGTCGGCCCGCCGTCCCGGCCCACGCACCGATGAGCGGTACGACCGCGACGGACGACGGGCGGGCGGCGGACGGCGGCCGCCGCGCGGTCGGCGGGTCCGCGGCGGGTGCCGCGGGCGTGAGTGGGGACGGCCCGGCAAGGGGCCGCGGACGCGCGCGGGACCTCGCGACCGGCGGTTCCACCTGGGCCGCGGTGGCCACGATGTACCGGCTCACCGCGGGCCACCGCGCCGCCATGGCCGTGGCCGCCGTCCTGACCCTCGTGGGCTCGGCCCTGGGGCTGGCCCAGCCGCTGATCGCGCGGCAGGTGGTCGACGCGAGCGGCCGCGGAGAGCTCGTGTGGTCGCTGCTCGCGCTCCTCGGCGGGCTGTTCGTCGCCGAGGCGGCCACGGGGGCGGTGGGCCGCTTCCTGCTGGAGCGGACGGGTGAGGGCGTCGTCCGGCAGCTGCGGCACGGGCTGGTGGGGCGGCTGCTCCGGCTGGAGATGCGCGAGTACGACCGGCACCGGGGCGGCGACCTCGTCTCCCGCGTGACGGCCGACACGACCGTGCTCCGGGAGGTCGTGTCGCAGGCCCTCGTCGACCTGGTGACGGGCAGTCTCGTCGCCGCCGGGGCGATCGTCCTGATGGCGTGGCTCGATCCGCTGCTGCTGCTCCTGGTCGCCGTCACCGTGGCCCTGGCGACCGTGGTGGTCGCCTCGCTGCTGGCGGGCATCCGGCGGGCGTCCGAGCAGATGCAGGGCTCGATCGGCGCGGTCGCCGCCGACCTGGAACGCGCGCTGGGCGCCCTGCCGATGGTCCGGGTCCACCGCGCCGAGGAGCGCGAGGCCGCGGGCATCGGCGCGCGCGTCGAGGCGGCCTACGGTGCGGGGGTGCGCACGGCGAAGCTCGCCTCGGTGATGAGTCCAGCCGTCGAACTCGCCGTCCAGGGCTCCTTCCTGATCGTCCTGGTGGTGGGCGGGCTGCGCGTGGGCGGGCACGCCGGTTCCCTCGGCGACCTGGTCGCCTTCCTGCTGTACGCGTCGTACCTGGTGCTGCCGTTGTCCTCGGTCTTCCGGGCGGTGGGGCTCATCCAGCGCGGGATGGGCGCCTATCAGCGCATCGACGAGGCGCTCCGGCTGCCCGTGGAGCCGACCGCGCCCCGCCGGCCCGCCGTTCGGTCCGGCGCGGCGCGTCCCACCGCCGCCCCGGAGCCCCCTGCGCTGGCGCTACGCGGTGTCCGCTTCGGCTACGACCCCGGCCGGCCGGTCCTGCGGGATGTCTCGTTCACCGTGGCGCGGCGGCAGCACGTCGCCCTGGTGGGCCGGTCGGGGGCCGGCAAGAGCACGGTGTTCGCCCTGGTGGCGCGGTTCTACGAGCCGGACGCGGGCACCCTGTCGTTCGACGGGCGGCCCGCCGCCGACCTCAGCCGTGAGGACTGCCGCCGGCGTATCGCCGTCGTGGACCAGAACGCGCACGTCGTCCACGGCACCCTGCGCGACAACATCGCCTACGCCTCCCCCGACGCCCCGGAGGCGGAGATCCGGCGGGTGGTGGAGCTGGCCCGGCTGGACGAGGTCGTCGACCGGCTGCCCGCCGGCCTGGCCACCGTCGTCGGCGAGCGGGGCAGCACCCTCTCCGGTGGTGAACGCCAGCGGGTGGCCCTGGCCCGCGCCTTGCTGGCGCGCCCCTCGCTGCTCCTGCTGGACGAGCCCACGTCCCACCTGGACGCGATCAACGAGTCGGCGCTGACCACCGTCATGAAGGACATCGCCGAGGAGTGCGCGCTGCTGGTCATCGCGCACCGGCTGTCCACCGTGCAGCACGCCGACCGCATCGTGGTCCTGCACGACGGCCGGATCGCCGCCGGCGGCCGCCACGAGGAACTGCTGGCCGCCAGTGGCCTGTACCGCGAGCTGGCGGCGAGTCAGATGCTGCGGCCGGGCGGACACCCGGCCCCTCGACAGCCCTGATCCGGAGGGCGATCACCCGCGTCGGCCGCATTGACGGGTCATCCCTGACACCGCTACGGTCTCGACGATTCTGCGAACGACGTTCGACATGACGAACACGCCCTGAGGAGCACGCCCCCCACGAAGAAGGTGCAGCCATGTCCTCCTCCGTCAGCAGACGACGCCTCCTCCAGCTCGCCGGGGTCACGGCCGCCGGGCCCCTGGCGCTCGGCCCCACCACCGCGCGGGCGGCCGTGCCGCCGGCCCGGTCCGAGGCCGGGGTACTGGCCTCCCCCTTCGACCTCGGCCAGGTCCGGCTGACCGCGAGCCGCTGGCTGGACAACCAGAACCGCACGCAGAGCTATCTGCGGTTCGTCGACGTCGACCGGCTGCTGTACAACTTCCGCGCCAACCATCGCCTGTCCACCCAGGGCGCGGCGCCCACCGGCGGCTGGGAGGCGCCCGACTTCCCGTTCCGCAGTCACGTCCAGGGCCACTTCCTCACCGCCTGGGCGCAGTCGTACGCGGTGACCGGGGACACCGCGTTCCGCGACAAGGCCCTGTACATGGTCGCGGAGCTGGCCAGGTGCCAGGCGAACAACGGCGCCGCGGGTTTCGGCGCCGGGTACCTCGCCGGCTATCCCGAGTCCGACTTCACCGCCCTGGAGAACCGGACCCTGTCCAACGGCAACGTGCCGTACTACACGATCCACAAGACCCTGGCCGGGCTGCTGGACGTGTGGCGGCACCTCGGCAGCGGCCAGGCCCGGGACGTGCTGCTGGCGCTGGCGGGCTGGGTGGACCGGCGCACCGGCCGGCTCTCCACCGGTCAGATGCAGGCCGTCCTCGGCACCGAGTTCGGCGGCATGAACGCCGTCCTGGCCGACCTCTACCAGCAGACCGGCGACGCCCGGTGGCTCACCGTCGCCCAGCGCTTCGACCACGCCGCGGTCTTCGACCCGCTGGCGGCGAACCAGGACCGGCTGGCGGGTCTGCACGCCAACACCCAGGTGCCGAAGTGGATCGGGGCCGTCCGCGCGTACAAGGCCACCGGCACCACCCGCTACCGGGACATCGCCGCCAACGCCTGGACGATGTGCGTCACCGCCCACACGTACGCCATCGGCGGCAACAGCCAGGCCGAGCACTTCCGCGCGCCGAACGCCATCGCGTCCTACCTGCGGCGGGACACCTGCGAGAGCTGCAACACGGTCAACATGCTGACCCTGACCCGGGAGCTGTTCACGCTGACCCCGGACCGGGCCGCGCTGTTCGACTACTACGAGCAGGCGTGGCTGAACCAGATGACCGGGCAGCAGAACCCGGCCGACCCGCACGGTCACGTCACCTACTTCACCCCCCTGAACCCCGGCGGCCGGCGCGGGGTCGGCCCGGCGTGGGGCGGCGGCACCTGGAGCACCGACTACTCCTCCTTCTGGTGCTGCCAGGGCACGGGCCTGGAGATGCACACCCGGCTGATGGACTCGGTCTACTTCCACTCCGGCACCACCCTGACGGTGAACCTGTTCGTACCCTCGGTGCTCAGCTGGACCCAGCGCGGGATCACCGTCACCCAGACCACCGCGTACCCGGCGAGCGACACCACCACCCTGCGGGTCACCGGCGACACCCGGGGGACCTGGGCGTTGCGCATCCGCATCCCCGGCTGGACCGGCGGGGCCACCGTCAGCGTCAACGGCGTGGCGCAGGACATCCCGGCCACACCCGGCGGCTACGCCACACTGACCCGCGCCTGGACTTCCGGCGACACCGTCACCGTGCGCCTGCCCATGCGGACCGTCGTCCGCCCGGCCAACGACGATCCGGACGTCGCCGCCGTCACCTACGGGCCGGTGGTGCTGTCCGGCGACTACGGCGACACGGCCCTCGCCGCCCCGCCGTCGCTGGACACCGCCTCGGTCCGGCGGACCAGCGCCACCGCGCTGGCCTTCACCGCCACCGCGAACGGCACCACCGTGAACCTCGGGCCGTTCCACGACGCGCACGGCCACAACTACACCGTCTACTGGAACACCGGCGCCCGCGCCACCGTCCGCCTCGCCAACGCGGCCAGTGGCCTGCTCCTCGGCATCCAGGACATGTCCACCGCCGACGGCGGCCGTGCCCTGCAGTGGAGCGACAACGGCACCGCCGACCACGACTGGGAGATGATCCCCGACGGGGACGCCGTCCGGTTCCGCAACGCACACAGCGGCAAGGTGCTCGGCGTGCTGAACATGTCCACGACCGCCGGCGCCACCGTTCTGCAATGGTCGGACAACGGCACCGCCGACCACCGCTGGACCCTCCTCGACCAGGGAGACGGCACCTACAAGATCCGCAACGTGCACAGCGGGAAACTGCTCGCGGTCCAGAACGGCTCCACCGCACTCGGCGCCTTCGTGGTGCAGGACTCGGACGACGGCACACCGGACAACCGGTGGCGCGTCCTGCGCTGACGACCGGCAGCCACCGCCCCGGCCCCGCGGCGCCCCCACCGTTCCCGGTGGGGGCGCCGTCGTCTGTGGCCGGGAAGCCCCCCTTCATACCCCCAGGGGTATTTGACGCGAGCCCGCGAGTCGTCCTACCCTCGCCATCAGGAAACCCCCGGGGGTATTTGAGGAGGCAACGAGATGGCTCGTGAAGTGACGCAGGAGACGTTCGGGGCGGCCTGGGCCGGCGGGGGCGTCGTCGTGGACGTAAGGGAGCCGGCGGAGTACACGGCAGGGCACGTGCCGGGCGCCCGCCTGATGCCGCTGCACACCGTGCCGGCCCGGTGCGGCGAGCTGCCCGCCGACCGGCCGGTGTACGTCATCTGCGCCAGCGGCAACCGCAGCCGGACCGCGGCCGACCTGATGACCGCCCGCGGCATCGACGCCTGCTCCGTCTCCGGCGGCACCGGCGCCTGGGTCCGCGACGGCCGCCCGGTCGTGACCGGCGCCCGCGAGCACGCGGCCTGACCGCCGCGCGCCGCGCCCCCACCGAGCCCCCCACGGCAGAAGGAGTACCGCCATGGCCGCCACCCCCGACCCCACCGATGCGACGGCTTCCGGCCGTCACCATGTCGCCGTGATCGGCGGCGGCAGCGCCGGCATCAGCGTCGCGGCCCGGCTGCGCCGCGCCGGCGTCACCGACATCACCCTGATCGAGCCCTCCGACACCCACTGGTACCAGCCGCTGTGGACCCTGGTCGGCGGCGGCCAGGCCCCCCTCGGCGCCTCCCGGCGCCCCGAGGGCTCGGTGATCCCCGACGGCGTGCGCTGGATCCGCCGGCGCGCCCTGTCCGTGGACCCCGAGGCCCGTACGGTGGCACTGTCCGGCGGCGCCGAGCTGGCCTACGAGTACCTGGTGGTGGCCCCCGGCCTCCAGCTGGACTGGGCCGGCGTACCGGGGCTGGCCGCGGCCGTCGGCCACGACCGGGTGAGCAGCAACTACGCACCCGAGTTCGCCCCGCGCACCTGGGAGCTGATCAAGGGCATGCGGTCCGGCACGGCCGTCTTCACCCACCCGGCGACGCCGCTGAAGTGCGGCGGCGCCCCGCAGAAGATCGCCTATCTGGCCGCCGACCACTGGCGCCGGGAGAAGGTCCTCGACCGCATCCGGATCATCCTGGTCGTCCCCGACCCGGCCCTCTTCAAGGTGCCCGCCTGGACGCGGGTGCTGGAGAAGGTGGCGGCACGGTACGGCATCGAGGTGCGGCTGCGCTCGGAGCTGACCGCCGTCGACGGCGACCGCCGCGAGCTGGTGATCACCGACCACGCGAACGGCACCGAGGAGACCGTGCGCTACGACCTGCTGCATGCGGTCCCGCCGCAGAGCGCTCCCGACTGGATCAAGGGCGGCCCCCTCGCCGACCCCGGCAGCGCACAGGGCTTCGTCGCCGCGGACAAGCACACGCTCCGGCACCCCTCCTACGACACCGTCTTCGCGCTGGGCGACGTGGCGAACCTGCCGACCTCCAAGACCGGCGCGGCCGTGCGCAAGCAGGCGCCGGTGGTCGCCGCCAACCTGCTCGACGTGATGAACGGCCGCTCCCCGTCCCGCCGTTACGACGGCTACACGTCCTGCCCGCTGGTGACCGCCCGCGACCGGATGCTGCTCGCCGAGTTCGACTACGACCTGAACCCCACGCCCACCTTCCCGCTGCTCGACCCGTTCGAGGAACGGCGCTCGATGTGGGTGTTCAAGCGGTACGGGCTGCCGCCGGTGTACTGGCACGGCATGCTCACCGGCCGTATCTGAACCGCCGGTCCGGGCATCCCCCGGCCCGGACCGGCCCCTCCCGCCCTCGTCCCAGGGCGGACCAGACCCCCATTAATACCCCCCGGGGTATTACAGACCCGTTCGTCCGAGAGGGAGATCACCGGACCATGTTCTTCGCCCAGTACTACCTCGACTGCCTCTCCCAGGCGTCGTACATGATCGCCGACGAGACGACCGGCAGGGCCGTCGTCGTCGATCCGCGCCGGGACGTCTCGGAGTACCTCACCGACGCCGAGGCCCACGGTTTCACCATCGAGGCCGTGCTCAACACCCACTTCCACGCCGACTTCCTCGCCGGGCACCTGGAACTCGCCGACCGCACCGGCGCCTGGATCGGCTACGGTCGGCGCGCCGACGCGGAGTACCCGATCCGGCGGCTCGCCGACGGAGAGGTGATCAGCCTCGGCGACGTACGGCTGCGGATCATGGAGACCCCGGGCCACACCCCTGAGTCGATCAGCATCGTGGTCCACGAGCACGCCGACGACTCCGTCCCCTACGGGGTGCTCACCGGCGACGCCCTGTTCATCGGCGACGTGGGCCGCCCCGACCTGCTCGCCTCGTTCGGAGTGACCGCCGACGAGCTCGGCTCGATGCTCTACGACAGCATCCACCACAAGCTGATGGCCCTGCCGGACGCGGTACGGGTCTTCCCCGCGCACGGCGCCGGCTCCGCCTGCGGCAAGAACCTCTCCACCCAGCGCCAGTCCACCATCGGCGAGCAGCGCGCCACCAACTACGCCTGCCGGCCGATGAGCGAGGAGCGGTTCGTGGAACTGGTCACCGCCGGCCAGTCCACGGCACCCGCCTACTTCGTGTACGACGCGATCCTCAACCGCAAGGAGCACGGCCTGTTCGACGCGGCCGCCGCCCCCCGGCCGCTGTCCGCCGAGGAGTTCATGGAGCGGCGTGCGGCCGGCGCGGTCGTCGTCGACGCCCGCTCGCCGCAGGAGTTCGCCGCCGGTCATCTGCGCGGCTCGGTCAACGTGCCCGCCGACGGCCGGTTCGCGGAGCAGGCCGGCATGGTCGTCACCCCGGACGACGAGGTGGTGGTCGTGGCGCCGCAGGACCGCGAGGAGGAGGTCGTCACCCGGCTGGCCCGGATCGGCTTCGACCGGGTCGGCGGATACCTGCGCGAACCCGAGGGCGCCTTTCCGGCGCTGGCGGGCGAGATGGAGCAGGCCAGCCGGCTGACGGCGGACGAGCTGCGCATGCTGCTGGACGGCGACGACGCGCCGCTGGTCCTCGACGTGCGGGGCGACGCCGAGCGCGAGGGCGGCTTCATCGAGGGCTCCCTGCACATCCCGCTGGCCGAACTGGCCCGCCGCGCCGGGGAGATCCCGGCCGGGCGCCCGCTGGTGGTGCACTGCGCCGGCGGCCACCGCTCCTCCATCGCCGCCAGCCTGCTGCGCCACCAGGGCCGCGCCGACGTGTCCGACCTGCTCGGCGGCTACGGCGCCTGGCCCGTCCACACCACCGCCGACGCCTGACCCGGCCCGCACCCCGGGCGGCGGCCCGCAGCACCGGCCGCCGCCCCGTACTGTCCTGCGCCGCCCTGCGCCACCCGAACCGTCCTGCGCCACCCATCCGGCCTCTGCCGCCCGTCCGACAGCGAGGAACACCCCCGTGACGACACCGACCGACCCCCCGCGTCTCGACCCCGCCACCCTGCGCACCCTCCACGAGCAGGGCTCGGGCCCCCGGCTGCTGGACGTGCGCACGCCGGGCGAGTTCCGCACCGCCCACATACCCGGCTCGTACAACGTCCCGCTGGACACCCTGCGCGAGCACCGCGACGAGATCCGGCACCACCTAGACGAGGAGGTCGTCCTCATCTGCCGCTCCGGCGCCCGGGCCGCCCGCGCCGAGCGGGCGCTGGCCGAGGCCGGGCTGCCCAACCTGCGGATCCTGGACGGCGGTGTGATGGCCTGGGAGGCGGCGGGCGGCGCCCTGACCCGGGGGCCCGAGCGCTGGGAGCTGGAGCGGCAGGTGCGGCTGGTCGCCGGCTCGCTGGTCCTGGTCAGCGGTGTCGCGGGGGTGTTCGTGCCGGGGCTGCACCTGATCGGCACGGCCGTCGGCGGGGGTCTGGCGGTCGCCGCGCTCACCAACACCTGCGCGATGGGGATGCTGCTGTCGAAGCTGCCGTACAACCGCGGCCCGCGCACCGACCTGGACGGTGTCGTGGCCGCGCTGCGGAGCGCTCCGTGATCGTCCTGGTCGTCGCCGCGTCCCTGCTCGTCGGGGTCGCGCTGGGTGTCCTGGGCGGCGGCGGGTCCATCCTGACGGTTCCCGTGCTGGTCTACCTGGCCGGCGTGGAGACCAAGGAGGCCATCGCCACCTCCCTGTTCGTCGTCGGCGTCACCAGCGCCGCCGGGGTGGTCGCGCACGCCCGCGCCGGACGCGTCCGCTGGCGCACCGGGCTGCTGTTCGGCCTGGCCGGCATGATCGGCGCCTACGCGGGCGGGCGGCTGGCCGAGTTCGTCGCCGCCTCCGTGCTGCTGATCGCGTTCGCCCTGATGATGATCGCCACCGCCGTCGCCATGATCCGCGGCCGGCGCGGGCCGCGGAAGGCCGCTCCGCACGAACTCCCCGTCGCACACGTCCTGCTGGACGGCATCGTGGTGGGGCTGGTGACCGGTCTGGTCGGCGCGGGCGGCGGCTTCCTGGTCGTCCCGGCGCTGGCCCTGCTCGGCGGGCTGCCGATGACGGTCGCCGTCGGCACCTCCCTTCTCGTCATCGCCATGAAGTCGTTCGCCGGGCTGGCCGGTTACCTGGCCAGTGTGCACATCGACTGGGGCCTGGCCGCCCTCGTCACGGTGACCGCCGTGGTCGGCGCTCTGCTCGGCGGCCGCGTCGCCGGGCGCCTGCCGCAGGACGCGCTGCGCCGGGCCTTCGGCTGGTTCGTCGCCGTCATGGGGGTCTTCGTGCTCGGGCAGCAGGTCGGCTTCGGCCCGCTGCGTGCCCTGTCGGCCAGTCCCTGGCTGTGGGCCGGCCTCGCCGCCGCGGCCTGCGTCCCGGTCGCCCGGTTCGTGCAGCGGGCCGCTCACGCGCGGCGAGGCTCGTGACTCAGGTGTAGATGATCTGGCCGCCGGCGGCGTGCTCGTAGAACTCGCCGACCGTGATGATGCCCTGCACCTGTTCCACCAGGTCGTCCTTGTCCAGCTCGAACAGGTCGACCGAGGCCTTGCACGCGTAGAGACCGGCACCGGTGTCGGAGATCATCTCGATGAACTCGGGGATCGGCGGGATGTCGAGCTTGTCCATCTTGCGCGCCATGAAGCGGGTGACCAGGTCGGGCACGCCCGGCAGGCCGCCCAGCAGGGTCGGCAGGTGCAGGCCCGGGTTGCCGACGGTGGCCAGCTTGATGTGGTCCCAGCGCCTCCTGGTCACGGCGTCCAGACCGAAGAAGGTGAAGAACAGATCGGCCTCGATGCCCTCCGCGCGGGCGCCGTTGGCCATGATCAGTGCCGGGTAGACGCCCTCCAGGGAGCCCTTGGAGACGATGATCGAGACCTTCTCGATGGTGGCGGTGTCCGCCATGGTGTCCTCCTCCTCGGATGCGGCGGCGCTCAGATGCAGCCGCGCGGCTTGGGAATCCCGGCGATCTTCGCGGCCGTCTTGGCCGGGCCCTTCGGGAAGAGCTGGTACAGCTCCTTCACCCCGACCCCGGAGGTCTTGCCGAGCACCCGGACCGTCGGGCCGGTGCCCTTCTCGGCGTACTGGTCGCGCATGAAGCGGATCACCTGCCAGTGCCGCTCGGTGAGGGTGTCGATGCCGGTCTCCTTCGCGATCTGCTCGGCCATCGGCTCGGTCCAGCGGCTCGGGTCGGTGAAGAACCCCTCGTCGTCGACCGGGACGGAGGTGCCGTCGTAGGCGGCGGTGGGCATGGTGGGCTCCATTCGTCTCAGGCGGGAATGCGGGCGTTTCAGGCGGGGATGCGGGTCTTGCCGCGCCGGGGCATCTCCGCGCCGATGCCGGGGAGGTCGCGGCCGGGCAGCAGGCTGTGCCAGTACAGCCACTCGAAGGCCAGCTTGCCGAGGTGGTTGAGGTGCGACTCCTTCAGCAGCGGCAGTCCGACGGCGCCCGGGTAGTGGCCGGGCAGCGGCTCGGTGTCGTAGCTGAAGTCGATGAGCAGGGCCTGGTGGTGGCCGGTCTCGACGAAGCAGTTGGTGTGCCCGTCGAAGGCGGCGGACAGCGGCCGCCCGGCCAGGAGGTCGGCGATGTTGCGCACCAGCGTCTCGCCCTCGAAGTGCGCCACCGAGCCGGCCTTGGAAACCGGCAGGCCGGCCGCGTCGCCGATCGCGAACACCTCCGGGTACTCGGGGTGCTGGAGGGTGCGCGGGTCGACCGGGACGAAGTCCAGTTCGTCACCGAGCCCCTCGGACCGGCCCACGTACGCGGCGCCGCCGTGCAGCGGCACCACCACGGCGAGGTCGAAGGGCACCTCGCGGTCGTCGTACGACACCAGCCGGCCGCCCGTGCCGTCGACCTCGCCGAGGGTGAACTCGGTGACCAGCTCGATGCCCTTGCGCTCCAGCAGCCCGGCCAGCGCCCGGGCGGCGACCGGCTTGGTGAACGCGGAGTCCAGCGGGGTGGCGTAGGTCAGACGGACCTTGTCGCGGATGCCGCGGCGCTGGAAGTACCAGTCGGCCAGGAAGGCGAACTCCAGGGGCGCCACCGGGCACTTGACCGGCAGGTCGGCCACGTCGATCACCAGCCGGCCACCCTCGAAGCGCTCCAGCGCCCGGCGCAGGCCCGTGGCGCCGGGCAGGTCGTAGAAGGTGAACACCTTCTCGTCCCAGCCGGGCCCGGTCAGCCCCTCGGTCTCCTCCGGCAGCAGCCGGGCGCCCGTGGCGACCACCAGGACGTCGTAGGTGAGCGTGATGCCGCCGCCGAGGTGGACCGTGCGCGCGGCGGCGTCGACCCGTTCGACCGGCGCCTGTTTGTAGTCGACGCCCCGCAGCTGGTCCGGGCGGGGGCGGACCAGGTGCCGGGGCTCCGCCGCGCCGAACGGCAGGAAGAGCAGGCCGGGCTGGTACAGGTGGTCGTCGTCCTGGTCGACGACCGTGATCCGGCACTCGCCCTCGTCGTACAGACGACGCAGGCGGTTGGCGGTGAGGGTGCCGGCGGTTCCGCCGCCGAGTATCACGATGTGTGTGCCCATGCCTTCACAGTGGCGCCGGGGAACGCCGTGAGGCAGGGGCCGCAAGTCCCCCTCCCGGTACCCACCGGGGTATGCCCACGTCCCGCCTTCCGGACCATTGCGGCCCGGCTCCGCGGCGAAAGCTCCCAGCCCGCATACAGGGCGGGGTATTCCGGACAGGGCCGTTCGCCCGAGGGCCGAACGGCCCGCGCCGCACCCCGTCCGCCCCTCGCCCCGCGGCGCGGGCCGCGGTCGACTGGAGGTGGCGGCGGCCGGGAAACCGGCGGCGGCCGGACCGGGGGACGTCCCCCACACCGACCGGCACCACCGGCCGACACCGATCAGGACCGACGAGGAAGGGCCCGGCCATGACCGGCAGCGCACCGCAGACCCTGGACCCGCACGAGGGGCCGACCCCGCAGACCCACCGCCTGGAGGTCACCCGTCTCGACGGGGACGCCTACACCGTGGACATCCGCGGCCACCGCTTCCAGGTCGACCAACCCGTCGACGCGGGCGGTACGGACACCGCGCCCACCCCCACCGAACTGTTCGCCGCGTCGCTGGCCACCTGTGTGGCCTTCTACGCGGGCCGCTACCTCGACCGCCACGGCCTGCCCCGCGCCGGGCTGCGGGTCCGTACGGAGTTCACCATGGCCGCCGACCGCCCGGCCCGCGTCACCGCGCTGCGCATCGTGGTCGTCCCGCCACCGGAGCTGCCCGAGCGGCGCCGGGAGGCCCTGCTCGCCGTGGCCTCGCACTGCACGGTCCACAACACCCTGCGTCAGCCGCCCGCCGTCGAGATCGCGCTGGAACCCTGACGCCCCGAGGCACCCCCGCCGCCGCCGCGGACCGGCGCGTACAGTACCCGCAGCGGTGTGTCTGCGAGGAGTGGTCGTGCAACTGGAGCTTGAGGGCGCGGATCTGAAGGCCGTGCTGAACCGGCTGCGCCGTGCGCAGGGCCAGATCTCCGGAGTGATCCGGATGATCGAGGAAGGACGCGACTGCGAGGAGGTCGTCACGCAGCTCGCCGCCGCCTCCCGCGCCCTGGACCGGGCCGGCTTCGCGATCATCGCCACCGGTCTGCAGCAGTGCGTGACCGACCTCGGCTCCGGCAGCGCGAACGGCGAGGACCCGGTCGCCGTGCGCGCCCGGCTGGAGAAGCTGTTCCTGTCCCTGGCGTAGGGCCCGGTGCGGTGTCTCCCCACTCCGGCGTTCAGATCGTGGTCCGCACACTCCCGGGGGGCTTCGGGCCACGTCCGGTGGTCCGGCTGAGGGCTGTCCCGTACATGGTCTACGGCGTACTCGACGACCTGCGCCTTCCTCGTTGCCCCGGCGGGGGTCGGGGTGTGCCGGCGGCGTCCCGCCGCCGGCGCGCCGCTCGCCGGGCAGGCGGTGCACCGCCTGCCGGCCGGACGAGGGCGCGGGGAGTGGTCTTCGCCGGGGCCTCCCGCGCGCCCTGTCCGGCCGTCTGTCCGTGTCCCCGCCTCAGGGCCGGGTCACGGTGTGACGCAGCCGATCGAACCGGCCGGCAGGTCGTCGCCGGTCGAGGTGGCGGTGAAGCCGAAGGTGACGCTGCCGCCGGCCGGGACCACCCGGTCGTAGTCCACGTTGCGCACGGTGACGGTGCCGTCCGCGGCGGTGGACAGCGCGCCGCTCCACACGCTGCTGATCCGGGTCCCCGTGCCCGGCTTCCAGCTCACGGCCCAGCCGTCGAGCGGCGCCGTGCCGTGGTTCATGACCTCGACGGACGCCTGGAAGCCGCCGCTCCAGGAGTTGACCACGGAGTACGAGGCCATGCACCCGGCGGACGGATCACCCGTGGTGGGGCTCGGGCTGGGCGTGGGGGACGAGGTGGTCGTGGGGGTCGGGGTCGGAGTGCCGCCCGAGTCTCCGATGCCGGTCACCTCTCCGTGGCCGCCGTCGAAGACGACGTCGGAGCAGGAGAAGAAGTTCTCCTGGCTGTCGGAGCGCACCCACTGGATGAAGATCACCGCGTCTCCGGAACGGCCGGAGGGCAGCGTCAGGTCCCAGTAGTAGTGACCGCCGTCGGTGCCCGGCGAGCCGGACTGCGGCGGGTCGCCGACCGTCTGGACCAGGTCCAGGTCGGCCCAGCGCAGTGTCGAGGTCGGTGACCAGCCGGGCTTGGTGACGTAGACCCGGAACTCACCCGGGTGCGCCGCCCAGTTGCTGTACTGCGCCTGGATGGTCGCCCCGCTGGTCAGATGGGTGCGCGGCCAGTCGGAGCGGGCCGCGTTGTAGGCGGAGAAGTCGTACGGCGACCGGTCGCCGGCGCTGCACAGCGTGCCGTCCGGCACGTATCCGGCGCCCCGGCCCCCGGCGTTGGAGTCCAGGACGGCGAACCAGTTGTAGAGCGAGGTCGCGCCGCTCTCCGCCAGCGCGTCCTGGCAGGCCGGGTTGGAGGGGTCCATCCCGCCGGAGCCGGTGAGACCGTCGAGATAGCAGAGGTAGGTGCGGGAGCCGGGCAGCATCGCCACCCCGTGGGCCTGAGCGCTGCCCTGCCCCAGGAGGGCCAGTCCGAGCGCCGCGACCAACGTCGACAAGACCGCCGCCAGGGACAGCAGTCTGCTGCGTCGAGCCATGTTCTCTCCTTCCGTGGTGGATCCCCCGCCCGCCCGGGGGGAAGCCGGCCGGGCGGGCGGGGAGGTGCGGGTGTCCTCGTCACGCGTGGTTCAGCGGGTGGTTCAGCGGAGGCAACAGGGGGTGGTTCGGGCCGGCGGGGTACGCCAGGTGGTGGTGCCCAGCAGGACGGTGCCCCTGGGTGCGCCGGCGTGCGTGGTGCCGGGGGGGGCGTCCGAGGCGGTGCGGTTTCCGAGGCCCGCGGGCGGTCAGCCGCTCGTACAGGCCGGGGTGGGTGCGCCGGCGCTGCCGGTCGCGATGAAGCCGAACGAGGTGCGGGCGCCGGGGAGCAGCGCGCCGTTGTGAGCGGCGTTGCGCACGGTGGCCCGGCCGTCGTCGGTGGTCAGGGAGCCGTTCCAGAGGTTGGTGATGCCGGAGCCGGCCAGGTCCCAAGTCACCGACCAGCCGGTGAGCGCGGCGGAGCCGGTGTTCTCGACGGTGACCTCGGCCTGGTAGCCGCCCTGCCAGGCGGAGGCCACCCGCAGCGACGCCGTGCAGGCGGCCGGCGACGGGGTCGGGTCCGGGTCCGGGTCGGTGCCGTCGTAGGTCAGCCCGTACCCGTAGGGGAAGAGCGGCGTCTTGCCGTCGCCGTCGTTGACGGGCTGCTGCGCCGAGCTGTTCATCCAGGACATCGGCAGCCTGCCGGTCGGCGCGTGGTCGCCGAACAGCACGTCGGAGACGCCGGCGCCCTCGGTGCCGGGCAGCCAGGCCGCCAGCAGGGCCCGCCAGTCGGGCAGCTGGGCGGCGATGTCCAGGGGGCGGCCGGAGACCAGGACGACGACGACCGGCACACCGCTCGCCCGCAGCCGGGCCAGGGTCCCCAGGTCCTCCTGGTCCAGGCCCAGGCCGTTCGGCCGGTCGCCGCGGCCCTCGGCGTAGGGCGTCTCACCCACCACGGCGACGGCGGCCGTGTAACTGCCGTCGATGCCGTAGCCGTACCGGTCGTAGGTGACCCGGGAGGAGTCGGTGACCGCGTCGCGGATGCCCCGCAGGATGGTGGTGCCCTCGGTCACGGGGCCACTGCCGCCCTGCCAGCCGACCGTCCAGCCGCCGCTCTGGTTGCCGATGTCGTCGGCCGACTTCCCTGCCACGAACAGCTTCGCCGACTTCGGCAGAGGCAGGATCCCGCCGCTGTTCTTCAGCAGCACCTGCGACTGGCGGACCGCTTGCCGGGCCAGCTGCCGGTGCGCGGCCGAGCCGACCGTGCCGGTGTACGACCGGTCGGTCAACGGCTGTTCGAACAGGCCGAGCTGGAACTTCTTGGTGAGGATGCGGCGGTTCGCGTCGTCGATCCGGGAGAGCGGGACACGGCCCGCGGTGACCTCGCCGCGCAGCAGGGTGAGGAACTTCCGGTAGTCGTGCGGGACCATGACCATGTCGACGCCGGCGTTGACGGCCGTGGTGATCTCGGCACCGGTGAAGCCGGTCTGTCCGTCGAGCTGGTCGACGGCCGCCCAGTCGGAGACCACGAACCCGGTGAAGCCCAGTTCGCCCTTGAGGACGTCGGTCACCAGGTACTTGTTGGCGTGCGACTTCACCCCGTTCCAGCTGCTGTACGACAGCATGACCGAGCCGACGCCGCGTCGCACGGCCTCCTGGAAGGGCGGCAGGTGGATCGCCCGCAGCCGCGCCTCGGACAGTTCGGTGTTCCCCTGGTCGACGCCGCCGGTGGTACCCCCGTCGCCGAGGTAGTGCTTGGCGGTGGCGAGCACGGAGCCGGGGCCGGCGCCCAGGGTCTCGCCCTGCAGGCCGGTGACGAACGTCGTCATGGCGGAGGGCAGTTCGGGGGTCTCGCCGTACGACTCGTAGGTGCGGCCCCAGCGGTCGTCGCGGGCCACGCACAGGCACGGCGCGAAGTCCCAGTCGATGCCGGTGCCCGAGACCTCCTCGGCGACCGCCCGGCCGACGCGTTCGACGAGCGCGGGGTCGCGGGTGGCGCCCAGGCCGATGTTGTGCGGGAAGAGGGTGGCTCCGCGGACCGCGTTGTGGCCGTGCACGGCGTCGATGCCGTAGATCATCGGAATGCCGAGCGGGGTGGTCAGCGCGGTGCGCTGGAGGCCGTCGTAGGTGTCGGCCCAGGTCCGGGCGTTGTTGGGGCTGACCGTCGAGTCGCCGCCGGAGAGCACCGAGCCGATGCGGTAGGCGGCGAGGTCGGACTGCGGGACCAGGGCGTCCTTCTCGACCTGCGTCATCTGGCCGAGCTTGTCGTCGAGCGTCATGCGGGCGAGCAGGTCCTCGACCCGGTCGGCCACCGCGACGGAGGGGTCCCGGTAGGGCGCCCCGGCGGCGGACGCCGCGGGCGCGGAGGGTCCCGGGGCGGCCACGGCGGACCCGGTGAGGGCGAGGGCGGCGGCACACAGGGCGAGGGCGGCGGCCGGCCGGCGGCGGGCGGTCAGGAGGCGCATGCGGGTGGGCCTTTCCGGGAGTCGTTCCTGGAGCGGGGCGGCACCGGGGCGGTACCGGGGCCCGCCCGGCCGGCATGGGAGGAGGATGCGGGCGGGCCCCGGGGCTCGGACGCCGGTCAGCCGGTGGCGCAGGCCGTGCCGTTCAGGCTGAACCCGCCGGGCGGGGAGAAGGAGCCGCCGTAGGTGCCCTGGAAGCCGAAGGCCACCTGGCCGCCGGGCGCGATGGCGGCGTTGTACGGCAGGTTGCTCGCGGTCACCGCGCCGGAGGACGAGGACAGGTTCGCGTTCCAGCTGCTGGTGATCCGCTGGCCGGAGGGCAGGGCGAACGCCAGCCGCCAGCCGTTGACGGGCGAGGAGCCGGTGTTGGCGACGGTGACCTCGGCGGTGAAGCCGCCCTGCCAGACGTTCGTCGCGTAGGTCACCCGGCAGGCCGCCGGGTCACCGGGGTCGCCGGGGTCACCCGGGTCGCCGCCGCTGCCGGTGGTGACGGCGGAGGAGAAGGAGGTCACCGCGAGGCCGGTGCCGTTCTGCCAGGGCTCGAACCCGGCCTGAATGCTCGTCAGGTACCAGTCGCCGCCTGCCATTCCGCGGGCCACGGCCTGCCGGACGAAGTCCATGACGTCGAAGCTCCAGCTCGCGATGGCGGAGGGCGCGACGAAGGACAGCACGTCGTTGGAGCCGTTGTTCCCGGACCACACCTGCCACTGGCGGCCGGCCACGGTCGCGGTGCCGACCTGCGAGCCGACCGGCTGGACCGGGCCGACCTTGTGGAACCAGATCATGATCTCGGTGCGGTTCACGCCGTCGGTGCGGGGGGTCGGATCGAGCCAGATGTCGTACGCGGCGTCGTACACCGCGTCGCTCACGTAGCCGTAGGAGATGCTGGTGGGTGCGCCCGTGATGGTGTTCAGCCGCGTGGGGAGGGCGGTGCCCGGTGAGCAGTTGGTGTAGTGGCAGCCGTTGAAGACGGACGGGTACGACTTCGGGGCGCCGTTCGTCGGGACGGAGCCGTCGGCCCTGGTGATGCGGAAGCCCGAGTCGTTGACGGAGATGCACTGGGGGTCGCCGGTGCCCCAGCGGTTGTTCTGGACGACGTAGCGGCCCTGGATCGTGGTCGAGCCGAATTCCTCGCAGATGGTGGTGTCGGCCCGTGCCGCCGGTGCGGCGGTCAGCAGGGCCGCGGCCACGGCCAGGGTGGTGAGCAGCGCGCCGAACAGGCCGCGTGCCCGGCGGGCGTGGTGCTGTGACGGTCGCATGCGGGTCCTCTCGGGGAGGGACGGAGGAGTACGCGCGAGGGGTGGTGCGGGAACGCTCCCACGACTAGTTTGATGGGAGCGCTCCCATCCACTGGTTCAGCCACGGACTGTAGGGACGAAGGCGTGCACCTGACAAGGCCACGGACCGGAATCCGTCGAACGGATTCCGACGTGGCCGGTCAGCCGGGTGCGGGGCAAGTGCGGCTGTCGACGACCGAGCGGCGCGCCCGAGCTGGGAGCGCTCCCGAACGTGCCGCAACGGCGGTCGGAACCAGGCGGTGCGGGCGGGCTCAGGCGGACTCGCGCACCACCAGCGCCGTGCGCAGGATGACGTGGCGCCAGGCCAGGGCGGGCTCCTCCAGCTCCTCCAGGAGCAGCCGGACCATGGCCCGCCCGATCTCCTCCAGCGGCTGGCGCACGGTGGTGAGCCGGGGCTCGGTCCGCTGGGCCAGCGGGAAGTCGTCGAAGCCGATCACGGCGACGTCCTCGGGCACCCGGCGTCCGGCGGCGCGCAGCGCGTGCAGGGCGCCGGCGGCCGTGGTGTCCGAGGCGGCGACGACGCCATCGATGTCGGGGTGCCGGTCGATCAGCTCGGCCATGGCCCGGCGCCCGCTGTCCTCGGTGAAGTCGCCCTCGGCGACCCGGGAGGGCCCGTCGGCCAGCCCGGCCAGCGCCAGGCCCTCGCGGTAGCCGCGCAGCCGGCACCGGGCGACGTGCATGTCGGGCGGGCCGGTGATCGTGGCGATCCTCGTACGGCCCCGTCGCACGAGGTGGGCGACCGCGTCGCGGGCCCCGCCGGCGTTGTCCGCGTCGACGTAGCTGACGTGCTCGTCACCGGAGCGGCGGCCCAGCATGACGGTCGGCAGCCGGGCGTCGGCGAGCATGTCGGGCAGCGGGTCGTCGGCGTGCACCGACATCAGCAGCACCCCGTCGACCCGGCCGCCGCGCGCGTACTCCAGGAACCGCTGCCGCTCGGCGTCCGAGCGGACCAGGGTCAGCAGCAGTTGCAGACCGGTGCCGGTCAGCGCGTCGCCGAGCGAGCGGACGATCTCGGAGAAGAAGGGCTCCGCGAACAGCCGCCAGTCCGGCTCGGTCATCACCAGGGCGACGGCGTCGGCCCGCCGTCCGGCCAGCGAGCGGGCCGCGAGGTTGGGCACGTATCCCAGCTCCGCGATGGCCCGCTGCACGGCGCGGCGCGTCGACTCCTTGACGCCGGTCGCGTTGTTGATGACGCGGGAGACCGTGCCCCGGCCCACCCCGGCCAGGGCGGCGACCTCCTCCAGCGTCGGCGTGCCCGGGCGCTGTCTGCCCATGCCACCTCCCCCAAGAGATCACCGATCCTACGATCCCGGCGCCGGCCGGGACATCGGCCCCGGGCCGTCCCGCCGAGCCGGGCCCGCGGTGATGCCGGGGGCGGCGATCCGCGGGGTTCACCCGCTGATCGTCCATGCGGCCATTCTTGCTACATTGCGCAACCGTACAATCGTACGATCAGTCAGGGGGCAGGGATGACCACGACCAGCGATCGCGCCGCCCGTTCCCGCCCGCGGCGGGCGCGTCCACGCGGCCGTCGCCCCCTGCGGACCGCGCTGCTCGTCGCGCTGGCGGTGGCGGTGCTCGGCGCGGCTGGCGCGGGATGGATCTACCTCAAGCTGAACGGCAGCATCGACACCTTCGACGGCGACGGACTGTCCAGGAACCGCCCGGAGGCCGGCTCGTCGGAGGGGGAGAACGTCCTCGTCATCGGCTCGGACGCGCGCACCGACGGCAACGACGCCCTCGGCGGCGGCGAGAAGGACGACATCGGCCGCTCCGACACCGCCTTCCTGCTGCACGTCTACGCCGACCACCAGCACGCCATAGCCGTCTCCATCCCCCGCGACACCCTGGTCACCATCCCGCCGTGCAGACTCCCCGACGGCAGCTGGACGAAGACCCGGCCGGACACCATGTTCAACGCGGCCTTCTCCGTCGGGCAGACGCAGAAGGGCAACCCGGCCTGCACCCAGAACACCGTCGAGCAGCTCACCGGGCTGCGGGTGGACCACACGGTCGTCGTCGACTTCAAGGGGTTCGCGGCGCTGACCGACGTGGTGGGCGGGGTGCCGGTGTGCCTGCCGAACGAGATCTACCAGAAGGATCTCAACCCCAAGCGCGCCACCCGGGGCGGCCTCCTCTTCCCCCGGGGCGAGCAGACCGTGTCCGGGCAGAAGGCCCTGGACTACGTCCGCCTGCGGCACGGCATCGGCGACGGCTCCGACATAGGCCGTATCAAGCGCCAGCAGGCCTTCGTCTCCAGCCTCCTCAAGGAGATCAAGGACAACGGCCTCACCCCGACCAAGCTGCTGCCGCTCGCCGAAGCGGCCACCGGCTCGATGACCGTCGACCCGGGGCTGGGCTCGGCGAAGAAGCTGATCTCCTTCGCCATGTCGCTGAAGGACATCGACCTGCACAACACCAAGTTCCTCACCATCCCCTGGCGGTACGAGGGGACTCGGGTGGCCGTCGTGGAGCCCGACGCCTCCCAGTTGTGGGCCGCGCTGAAGGCGGACCGCACGCTCGACGGCAAGGACGCCAGCGGCGGCAGGAAGGCCGCGCCGGCCTCCCCGTCGCCGGCCGCCGGCGAGCCGGTGTCGGGGGACGGCATCGCGGTCGCCGTCTACAACGGCACCACCACCCGGGGGCTGGCCTCGACCGCCGCGACGGCCCTCACCTCGCACGGCTTCACGGTCACCGGCACCGGGAACGCCCACAGCCAGAACCACGCCACGACCCTGGTCCAGTACGGGTCCGGCCGGCGGGCCGAGGCCGAACGGGTCGCCGAACTGTTCCCCGGCGCCGAGCTGCAGGCCGTCGGGGGCTCCGGCGTGACCCTCGTCGTCGGCCGCAACTACCCGGCGGAGTCGCCCGCCGCGTCGCCGGTCCCGACCTCCGTGCCGTCCTCGGTGGCCGGCCAGGCGCGCTCCGCCGACGACGACCTGTGCTCGAACCTCTCGTACGGCTGAGCCGCCGTCGCCGCCCCGCTCCCCCGCCATGCCGTGGCGGCCCACTCCGGCGCGGCGGCTCACGCGGGCCGGATCCGGCAGGCCGGCGCCGCGCGGCGGGGGCGCGGACGGGTCCGGTCGGCGGCCCCGGCCCGGCGTACGGCGCACCGGGGGGCGGGCGGCGGCTCAGCCCCCGGTGCCCCGCAGTCGGTCCACCGGCGCGGTCGGCTGCCCGGAGCGCGCGGCGAGCTGTCCGACCATCACGCGGACCACGGTCACGATGTCGGGGTCGTCGACGTAGTACACCTGGCGCCGCCCCTCCCGCCGGGCGCGCACCAGCCCGGCGAGCTTGAGCTTGGCCAGGTGCTGGCTGACCGCGGGCAGCGCGCCGCCGACCAGGTCGGCGAGGTGGCTGACGTCGCTCTCGCCCTGGGACAGCGCCCACATGATGTGCAGCCGGGCCGGCGAGGCGAGCAGTGAGAAGACGGCGGCCGCCTCCGTCAGGACCTCGGCGGACGGGTCCTGGAATCCACCGACGTGCTCCGCCACGGCCTCTCCTGTTCCGCCCTCGATCCCGTGGACCAGTCTAGGCGCGGCACGCGCCCCGCCGTGCCCGTCGGCCGCCGGGCGGACGGAGTGCGAACGGGCCGGAGCCGTCCGCGTAAGCGCTCCCGTCCCAGGGCAGCGGGGCGACCCACCGGGCCGGCGGCGGGGGTCAGCCGTCGACGAGGCCCGCGTCATGGGCGAGCAGCCCGGCCTGGGTGCGGTTGACGCAGTCGAGCTTGTCGAGCATGCGGGACACGTAGCCCTTGACGGTGGCCTCGGAGAGGTGGAGGCGGGCCGCGATCCGGGCGTTGGACAGGCCCTCGCCGAGGCCCGCCAGGACCTGGGCCTCGCGTTCGGTGAGGGTGGCGACCAGTTCCCGGGCACGGTCCCGGGCCGAGAGGGCGTCGGTGGACGCGGCGATCAGCCGGCGCGCCGCGGACGGGGAGAGCACCGTGTGCCCCCGCGCGGCGGTGCGGACCAGCCCGATCAGCTCCTCCGGCGGGGTCGACTTGACCAGGAAGCCGGTGGCGCCGGCCCGCAGCGCCCGCAGCACGTACTGGTCGGCGTCGAACGTGGTCAGCACCACGACGTGCGGCGGGTCCGCCAGCCGGTTGATGTGCTCGATCGCGGTCAGGCCGTCCATGCCGGGCATCCGCAGGTCCATCAGGACGACGTCGGGGCGGCTGCGGCGGACCGCCGCCAGGCCGGCCGCGCCGTCGTGCGCCTCGTCGACGACCTCGATGTCGTCGGCCGAGCCGAGGATGGTGCGCAGGAACCCGCACACCATGGGCTCGTCGTCCACCACCACCACGCGGGCCACGCTCACACCACCGGTTCCGCCGTCGGGACGTAGGAGGGCAGCGTCGCCTCGACGCTGAACCCTCCGTCCGGGCCCGGTCCGGCCCGCAGGGTGCCGTGCACCAGCTCGATGCGCCGGCGCAGCCGGTCGATGCCCAGGCCGGAGCCGGTGCCGGCCAGGGCGCTGCTCGGGCGGCCGGTGGGGGCGGTGTTGCGGACGGTGAGCCGCACCCGCGCCTCGCCGTACTCCACCCGTACGGTGACCCGCGCGCCGGGCGCGTGCTTGCGCACGTTGGTCAGCGCCTCGCGCAGCACCCGGTAGGCGGTGCGCCCGACCACCGGCGAGGCCAGCGCCGGGTCGCCCTCCTCGACGAGTTCGGTCGGCACGCCCACGGCAGCCGATTCGGCGACCAGGCCGGCGAAGCCCGCCACCGAGGGCGTGCCGTCGTCCTCGGGGGCGGTGCGCAGGATGCCGACCAGGTCGCGCAGTTCCTCCAGGGCCTGGCAGCCCGCGGCGCGCAGTTCCTCGGCGGCCTTCCGGGTGGGCGCGTCGGAGGCGGTGACCCGCAGCGCGCCCGCCTGGAGCACCATGAGGCTGACCCGGTGGGTGACCACGTCGTGCATCTCGCCGGCGAGCCGCGCGCGTTCCTCGGCGCGGGCCCGCTCGGCCAGCAGGTGCCGTTCCCGTTCGGCGCGCTCGGCGCGCTCGACCAGGGCCCGCACCAGGCGGCGGCGGGCGTCGACGTACAGGGCCAGCAGCGGGCCGACGGCGGTGCGCAGCAGTCCGAGCGTCATCACCGTGAGCGACGCCTCCCAGGGCCGCATGATGATGAGCGTGAACGCGGCGAGAGACAGGAACGCCGTGCGGCGGTCGCACTGGTGGAACAGCGGGCCGTAGGCGGCCACCATCGTGGCGGCCGGCGCCCACACGTTGCCGCCGTCGGCCGGGGTGAGCGCGTGCAGTGGGGAGATCAGCAGGGTCACCGCGAGGGTGAACGCGCCGAGCACCGCGACGACGGTGAGCGGCGCGGTCCGCCGCAGGGCCAGCGAGGCGCAGGCGAGGGCCTGCACGCCCAGCAGGGTCCAGGCGAGCGCGCCGGGGTCCGCGGGCCACCAGGACGCCCGCAGGAGCGTCGCGGCGGTGTCGATCACCACGAAGGCGAGCGCGATGGTCACGTCCACGGCCACCGGGTGCCGGCGGTGCCACGGTCCGTCAGTCATGGCCTCACCGTAGGGCATGCCGACGGCGTTCCGGCCGGGTGCGGCCGGTACGGCCGACCTACGGCGCGGGCGGACCCCGCGATCGTCGCCGACAGACCCTACGAACGTCGCGGGCCGGTCCTGCGAACGTCGCACGGGGCACCACCGCGGCAGTCCGTTCGTAGGCGGGGGACCCGACCGCCCGCCCTGCCGCCCGGGCGGTGCCGCGGCGTGCAATGGGGTCATGGATGCGACAGGCGACGCCGCCCGGGCGATTCCCCGGCTCGGGCGCTACTCGATCGACACCAGCTCGTCCACCGTCTCGTTCTCCGGCCGGCACTTCCTCGGTCTGCTGCCGGTGCGCGGCACCCTCGCGTTGCGCGGTGGCACCGTCGACGTCGCGGAGCCGCTCGCCGAGTCGGTGGTACGGGCCGAGATCGACGCGGCGAGTTTCCGCACGGGCGACGCGCGGCGGGACGGCGCTGTCCGTTCCGCTCGGTTCCTCGACACCGGCCGGCACCCGGTGATCACGTTCGAGTCGGAGGCGGTGGACACCTCGTCGGTGTCCGGCACGCTCACGGTGCGCGGGACGGCCCGGCCGGCGCTTCTGACGGTCGTGGCCGTGCGGGTGCTGCCGGAGTCGTTCGCGGTGCGTGCCACGGCCCGGGTCGACCGCACCGGGTTCGGGGTGACGGCGGCCCGCGCGATGGCCGGACGGTTCTGGGATCTGACGCTGGAGGTCGCATGTGTGCGCCGCTGACGGCGACGGCCCCCGGGGGAGGCCGTCATGGCTAGCGTTGTCGTGGTCGAGGACCTGCACAAGAGCTACGGCGCGGTGCGGGCCGTGCGCGGGGTGGGCTTCGCCGTGGAGCACGGGGAGATCTTCGCGCTGCTCGGCCGCAACGGCGCCGGCAAGACCACCACCATGGAGATCCTGGAGGGCTTCCGCGGCCGGGACTCCGGGCGGGTCGACGTGCTCGGTCTCGATCCGGGCGAGCGGGCCACCGAGCGTGCGCTGCGCGAGCGGATCGGGCTGGTGCTCCAGGACATCGCCGTGGAACCGTATCTGACGGTGCGTGAGACGATCGCCCGCAACGCGGGGTACTACCCGGCGCCCCGCGATGTCGACGAGGTGATGGGCCTGGTCGGACTCACGGGCAAGGGCGGGCAGAAGGCGCGCACGCTGTCCGGCGGGCAGAAGCGCCGGCTGGACCTGGCGCTGGGTCTGATCGGCGACCCGTGTCTGCTGTTCCTTGACGAGCCGACCACCGGCTTCGACCCGAACGCCCGCCGCGCGGCCTGGCGGTTGGTGCGGGACCTGCGCGACGCGGGCACCACCGTCCTGCTGACCACGCACTCCATGGAGGAGGCGCAGGAACTCGCCGACCGGGTCGCGGTGGTCTCCGACGGCCGGATCGTCGCCGAGGGCACCCCGGCGACGCTCGGCGGCCGTGACACCGCGCGGGCCCGCATCCGCTTCACGCTGCCGCCCGGCACCTCGGTGGCCGACCTGCCGGTGGCCGCCGTACCGGAGGCGGACGGCCGGGTCACCGTGGAGGCCGAGGAGGCGACCGGTGTGCTGCACCGGCTGACGCGGTGGGCGCTGGGGCGCGGCACCGTGCTCACCGGGCTGACGGTGGAGCGGCCGACCCTGGAGGACGTGTACCTGCGGCTGACCGACCGCGCCACCGGCCGCACCCCGCGAAGGAGCACCTCGTGAACGCCGGACTGCTGTGGCACCAGGTCCGCTACGAGCAACTGACGTTCTGGCGCAATCCGCAGAACGCGTTCTTCACGTTCGTCTTCCCCGTCGTGGTCGTCACCGTCTTCGGCTGGCTGTTCGGCGGGATCGGCCGGAGCGAGTTCTACTACGGGCGGTCCGCCCTTCAGTACTACGTGTCCACGATCGCCGCGGTGTCCGTCCTGGGCGCCTGCTACAGCCAGCTGGCGATCGTGCTGGCGGGGCGGCGGCAGAACGGCATCCTCAAGCGGGTCCGGGCGACGCCCCTGCCGGCCTCGGTGTACTTCGCGGGGCTGCTGGCGCACTGCGTCCTGGTGAGCGTCGCCGACGTGCTGCTGATCACCGTGGTCGGCCGGTTCTACGGCGTCCCGCTGCCCTCCGCCGCGCAACTGCCGTCGCTGGCGGTGACGCTGGTGCTGGGTGCCGCCGCCTTCTGCGCCCTGGGCGTGGCGGTGGCGTCGCTGATCCGCAACGCGGAGGCCGCGCCGTCGGTGGTGCAGCTGGTGCTGTTCCCGCTCGTGTTCGTCTCGGGCACCTACCTGCCCGTCCACTCCGGTCCGCTGAACGCGATCGCGGGCTCCCTGCCGGTGAAGCCGTTCAACGACGGCCTGCTCACCGCGCTCACCACGGACCACCCGGGCCTGCCCTGGCGGGAGTACGGGGTGCTGCTCCTGTGGGGGGCGGCGGGCGCGGTGGTGGCCGTGCGGCGGTTCCGCTGGGATCCGCGTCCGGAGTGACCCGGGGGCGTGATTGCCGCAGCCCGGCCGGGGCACCCGTCGGCCCGATGGACGAGGTACGACGGATCCTGCTGACCGGCTGGTTCAGCTTCCCGGACGGGGAGGCGACGGCCGGTGACGTGCTCGCCCTGGACCGCGTGCGGGAGGTGGCGGACCGCTCCGGGCTGCCCTACGACGTCGCCTGGAGCCCCGGTTTCCGGTTCGTTGACGACGGCGGCGGCGTGGCGCAGCTCTCCGGTCCAGCGCGGTCCGGGGTCGACGATGCCGTGTTCGACGACGGCGGTCTCGGCGGTGCCGTTGTCCCACATCAGCCGGTTGAAGTGGGTGACGTGGACGAGGGTGACGCCGGGCAGGTCGGCGGCCGGGTGGCGGGTGTCGGGCACGTCGCCGTGCGGGGCGTTGTGCTCCAGGTAGACCAGGGGCGGGCGGCGGCCCAGCCACTGGTCGACGAGGGCGAGTTCGTGGGGGCGCTGGAGGATCACGAGGTCGATGTCCGCGTCGCGCAGGCGCTCCGGGGGGAGTTCGACGACGCTGTCGGGCCAGTCCCAGGTGCGGGCGCGGCCGAGGCTGTTGCCGGGGGCCACGGCGGTGGCCCCGGCGAGCACGCCGGCCAGTTCGGGGGCGCCGGTGCGGCCGCCGAGGTCGAGGCCGTCGGCGCCGCTGACGTAGGCGGTCAGCTCCCGCTCGCCCGGGCCGCCGGTGAAGACCACCCGGTGTCCGGCGGCGCCGAGTTCGCGGACCACCTGGGCGCACCGGGCGAGGCTCCAGGCCCGGGCGGGGACGCTGGCGCCGGGGTGCAGCACCACGTAGGGCGGGGGGCCGGTCAGTGCGGTGGTGTCGGGCGGCAGCAGGATCCGGGGCCGGCCGTCGTCGACCGGGGGAACCCGGCCGCCTCGGCGAGGTCGAGGGCGGCCTCCACCTCATGGGCGTGCGGGGCGCGGTGGTGGCGGACGTCGAGCAGGGAGCCGGGATACGCGGAATCCGCCGTCGCCGGTGGCGTGGACGTGCCGGCGCAGTTCGGGCAGGAAGCGGGGGGTGCCGTAGGAGGCGAGGGCCATCACCTTGTACTCGTCAGCTGCTGCGCAGGAAGCCGAGGTGCTGCGTGAGCTCCTCGTACAGGAGGCCGAGGGAGTGCGGCAGCCGCTGGGTGGCGAGGGTGTCCAGCTTGCCGTCCCGGTAGCGGCCGGCGAGATGGCTGGCGCACTCGCCGCGGCCGTCGAGGACGAGGACCGCGCTGTCGGGGTAGGGCGAGGCCGGCGCGGGTACCGGTGACCAGGTTGTCCAGGCAGACGACCTCGACGCCGGCGTCGAGCAGCCGTCCGCACAGGTGGGAGCCGATGAATCCGGCGCCGCCGGTCACCAGTGCGCGGCGCCAGGTGCGTGCGCTCATGGGGGCCTCCTCGCTTGCGCCATCACTTGCGTGTGGGCGCGAGTAACCCGGCTCGACCGTCGCATGCCATCGGCAGCGGCCCGCAGGCCAGAGCCGCGAGGTGGGGGGGTTCCCAGCCCGGCGGACTGTCATGAACCCGGTATAAACCGCGTCTATAGCCGCTATGTATAGTCCGGGCATGCCTTCATCGACCAGCGCTTCCCCGACCGAGCCGACCGAGCCGACCGAGCCGACCGAGCCGACCGAGCCGACCGAGCCGACCGAGCCGACCGAGCCGACCGAGCCGACCGAGCCGACCAGGAAGACGCGGAAGTCGGGCCGCGGGTTCCGCGCGGTGCGCACCGCCGCCGTCGCCGCGTCCCTGGCGCTGGCCGTCGCGGGATGCGCCGGACTGGACACCACCGCCCCGAGTTCCGTCCGCGCCGGTTCCGCGCCCACCGCGCAGGCCCGCTTCGGGACGGTCGACTGCCGCCACGCCAAGTGCATAGCGCTCACCTTCGACGCCGGGCCGAGCGAGCACTCGGCGCGGCTGCTGGACATCCTGAAGGAGAAGCAGGTCCCGGCGACCTTCTTCCTGCTGGGCAAGCGGCACATCGACACCTACCCGGAGCTGGTCAGGCGGATGGCGGCCGAGGGGCACGAGGTGGCCAGCCACACCTGGACGCACCGGATCCTGACCCAGCTGGAACCGGACCAGATACGCGAGGAGCTGCGCCGTCCCAACGAGGAGATAGAGCGCCTCACCGGCCGGCGCCCCACGCTGATGCGCCCGCCGCAGGGCCGGACGAACGACACCGTGCACGAGATAAGCCGTGAGCTGGGCCTGGCGGAGGTGCTGTGGACGGTGACCGCCAAGGACTACCAGACCGACGACTCCGCCCTCATCCAGCGCCGCGTCCTGGAACAGGCCGACCGGGACGGCATCATCCTGCTGCACGACCTCTACGACGGGACCGTGCCCGCGGTGCCCGGCATCATCGACGCGCTCAAGGCGCGCGGTTTCGTGTTCGTGACGGTGCCCCAACTGCTGGCGCCCGGCGCGGCGGAGCCCGGCGAGGTCTATCGCTGACGGATGTTCCCTACGATCACTCCGTGGTCATCTTCCATCTCGAACGCACCGCACCGCTCCCCCTCGACGAGACCTGGCGCCGGCTCACCGAGTGGCACCGGCACGGGGACGTCGCACCGCTCACCCGGGTCCGGGTGCTCACTCCCCCGCCCACGCACGAGGGCACCGAGTTCGTGGCCCGCACGGGCGTCGGCCCGCTCGGCTTCGACGACCGCATGGAGGTCACCGTGTGGTCCCCGCCGACCAAGGACGCGCCGGGCCGCTGCCGGCTGGAGAAGCGCGGCTGGCTGATGCGCGGCTGGGCGGAGATCGAGGTCGCCCCCGGCCCCGGCGGCCGCAGCAGCGTCCTGTGGCGCGAGGACCTGCGGGTACGCCTGCTGCCGTCGCTCTTCGACCCCGCGCTGCGGGTGACGGCCCGGACGCTGTACGGCAGGGCGGTGAACGCGCTGTTGCGGCGACCGTGAACCGGGGGTGGCCCGCGCCGGTCCCCTGTACCGCGGCATGGCGGATGCCGCCGGACGCGGCCACCGGTCAGCGCGTCCACCACTGCCGTGACCGCGACCCGCTCGTCACGCGGAGCGGGCCCCCGCCTCGCGGACGATCAGCGAATGCCGGCGACAACGGGGCGGCCTGCTGCCGGAGTTCACCAGGAACCGGGCGCTTCGGCAGATCAGCGCCCGCGACCGGCGTCGTGCCGCACGACTGTCGCGTCCCCCGGGACGGCCTCTGAGGCCTGAATCGGTGCGGCCGATCCGGCGGCCTGCTCGATCCTCGCGCGGTGGGCCGCGCGGGCTTCCTCGTCGATCTGCTGCTCGTGTTCGGCCCGCAGCCCGGTCCGGCCGTCGAGGCCCTCGCGCAGGATGTCGGCGTGCCCGGTGTGCCGGACGGACTCGCCGAGGACGTGGACCATGACGGCGAACAGGTTCGTGTGGGCATGAGGTTCGGGCCACCACGGCACGTGGCCGGGGGCGTCGAGGGGAAGGGCGTTGATCGTCGCGTCCGAGTGTTCCCACGTCCGCCGGTAGAAGCCGATGATCTGATCGCGGGTCTCGTCCTCGGCCGCCCACAGATCGCTGCCGTCGGAGTCCTGCCATCGGGGCAGCGGCTCCGGGGAGGGGCGGCCGAAGACCTCACCGAAGTACCTGGCCTCGACGGTGGCCACGTGCTTGACCAGGCCGAGGAGGTTGGTCCCGGTCGCTGTCAGAGGTCGGCGGGAGTCGTATTCGGACAAGCCGTCGAGTTTCCAGAGCAGCGCCTCGCGGTCCCGCCGCAGTCTCCCGTGCAGGTTGTCCTTCGCGAACGCATCGATCATGCGGCGTGAGCCTGCCACGGGCTGCTCGTGGTCGCAAACGGCCTCAGGCCACCGACCCGATCCGCCCCGCCGGCCCCGCCCCCGGGTCGTGGTGGATCGGGGTGTGGGCACCGGTCAGGGAGACGCCGGTGCCGCCGCGGCGGTCGGCGACGATCTCGGCGGCGATGGACAGGGCCGTCTCCTCGGGGGTGCGGGCGCCGAGGTCGAGGCCGATCGGGGAGCGCAGGCGGGCCAGTTCGAGGTCAGTGACGCCGACGTCGCGCAGGCGGGCGGCGCGGTCGAGGTGGGTGCGGCGCGAGCCCATCGCGCCGACGTAGGCGACCGGGAGGCGCAGGGCGAGCCGGAGCAGGGGGACGTCGAACTTGGCGTCGTGGGTCAGGACGCAGAGCACCGTGCGGGCGTCGACGCCGGTGCGCTCCAGGTACCGGTGCGGCCACTCGACGACGATCTCGTCGGCCTCGGGGAAGCGGGCCCGCGTGGCGAAGACGGGCCGGGCGTCGCACACGGTGACGTGGTAGCCGAGGAACTTGCCGGCCCGCACCAGCGCGGAGGCGAAGTCGATCGCGCCGAAGACGATCATCCTGGGCGGCGGGACGGAGGACTCGACGAGGACGGTCAGCGGGGCGCCGCAGCGGGAGCCCTGCTCGCCGATCTCCAGGGTGCCGGTGCGGCCGGCGTCGAGGAACGCGGCGGCCTCGGCGGCGACCGTGCGGTCCAGTTCGGGGTGGGCGCCAAAGCCGCCGTCGCGGGAACCGTCCGGGCGGACCAGCAGGGCGCGGCCGAGCAGCGCGGCGGGCCCGGTCACGACCCGGGCCACGGCGGCCGCCCCGCCGCGCGCGGCGGTTTCGAGCGCCGTCGCGACCACCGGCCGGGCGGGGTCGCCCGCCCGGACCGGGGTGACGAGGACGTCGATGACGCCGCCGCAGGTGAGCCCTACGGCGAAGGCGTCGTCGTCGCTGTAGCCGAAGCGTTCCAGGACGGTGTCGCCGTCCTGGAGCGCTTGCCGGCACAGGTCGTAGACCGCTCCTTCCACACAGCCGCCGGAGACCGAGCCGACCGCCGTGCCGTCGGCGTCGACCGCGAGCGCGGCGCCGGGCTGACGGGGCGCGCTGCCGCGGACGGCCACCACGGTGGCGACGGCGAAGTCACGGCCCTGCTCGACCCACCGGTTGAGTTCCTCGGCGATGTCCAGCATCTCTCGGTCTCCTTAACAGCGGTTGCGTACGACGGAGTCGGGCGGTCAGTGCACGCCCATCCAGCTCTCGACCGGGTTGAGGGCGAAGAAGAGCAGGAAGACGGCGGTCAGGGCCCACATGAACGCCCCGATCTCGCGTGCCTTGCCCTGGGCGGTGCGGATGGCGACGTAGGAGATGACGCCCGCGGCGACGCCCGCCGTGATCGAGTAGGTGAACGGCATGATCACGACCGTGAGGAACACCGGGATCGCGGTGCCCCGGTCCGCCCAGTCGACGTGCCGGGCGTTCATCATCATCATGGCGCCGATGACCACCAGCGCGGCCGCCGCGACCTCGCCGGGCACGATGGCCGTGAGCGGGGTGAAGAACAGGCAGGCCGCGAAGAACAGGCCGGTGACGACCGAGGACAGGCCGGTGCGGGCACCCTCGCCGACGCCGGTGGCCGACTCGACGAACACGGTCTGCCCGGAGGCGCCGGCCACGCCGCCGATCGCGCCGCCCGCGCCGTCGATGAACAGCGCCTTGGACAGGCCCGGCATGCGGCCCTTGTCGTCGGCGAGCTTCGCCTCGGTGCCGACGCCGATGATGGTGGCCATCGCGTCGAAGAACCCGGCGAGCACCAGGGTGAACACGATCATGCCGACGGTCATCGCACCGACCTCGCCCCAGCCCCCGAACTCCACGTCGCCGAAGAGCGAGAAGTCCGGCATGGACACCGCGCTGCCGTGCAGCTCGGGGGCGCCGCCGGCCCACTGCCGGGGGTCGATGACGTCCAGCGCGTTGAGCAGGACGGCGAGGACGGTGCCGCCGACGATGCCGATCAGGATCGCGCCGGGCACGCCGCGCGCCTGGAGCATGAAGATGGCGAGCAGGGTGGCCGCGAAGAGCAGCACCGGCCAGCCCGCGAGTTCGCCGGCCGGGCCCAGGGTGACGGGGGTGGCCTTGCCCTGGTGCACGAAGCCGGCCTTGTAGAAACCTATGAGGGCGATGAACAGGCCGATGCCCATGGTGATCCCGTGCTTGAGCGCCAGCGGGATCGCGTTCATGATCATTTCACGCAGGCCGGTGACGACCAGCAGCATGATGACCGCGCCGTACATCACGCACATGCCCATGGCCTGCGGCCAGGTCATCTGCGGGACGACCTGGGAGGCGAGCACGCCGGACACGGAGAGGCCGGCGGCGAGGGCGAGCGGCACCTTGCCGAAGAAGCCCATCAGCAGGGTGGCCAGGGCGGCCGCGAACGCGGTCGCGGTGATCAGGGCCTGCGGGCCGAGCGTGGCACCCGCCACGTCCTGGCCGGACAGGATCAGCGGGTTGAGCAGGAGGATGTACGCCATCGCCATGAAGGTGGTGATGCCGCCGCGCACTTCGCGCGCGACCGTGGATCCACGCCGGGAGATGTGGAAGTACCGGTCGAGCCAGGACCTGCCGGCCGGGACGCGCGTGCCGTCGCCCGCGTCGTCGGCTGTGGTCCTCGGCTCAAGTGACTGCTGGGTCATGTGGGCCTACTCCCAAGGTTCAAAGGGGCACCCGCGCCGACCGCTTGCGCGGTCGCGGGATTTGGGAAGGTGCTTCGGCCGCACGACCCGGGGGACGGCCCGAGGCGAACGATCGCTGTTGCTCCGGGCGGCGCGGAGTGTGTGACGTTCCGTGCGCCGCCCGGAGGGTCTGTCACGCGGTTCCGGTGAGGTGTTCCGGTCGTACCGGCGTGCGGTTGAGCTCCAGCCCGGTCGCGTTCCGGATCGCCGCGAGGACGGCCGGGGTGGACGACAGGGTGGGGGCCTCGCCGATGCCGCGCAGCCCGTACGGGGCGTGGTCGTCGGCGAGTTCGAGCACGTCGACGGGGATGGTCGGCGTGTCGAGGATGGTGGGGATCAGGTAGTCCGTGAAGGAGGGGTTCCTGACCTTGGCCGTCCTGGGGTCGACGACGATCTCCTCCATGACGGCCACGCCCAGTCCCTGGGTGGTGCCGCCCTGGATCTGGCCGATGACGGACAGCGGGTTGAGCGCCTTGCCGACGTCCTGGGCGCAGGCCAGTTCGATCACCTTGACCAGGCCCAGCTCGGTGTCGACCTCGACGACCGCGCGGTGGGCGGCGAAGGAGTACTGCACGTGGCCGTTGCCCTGGCCGGTGCGCAGGTCGAAGGGTTCGGTCGGGCGGTGCCGCCACTCCTCCTCGACCTCGACGGCCTCGCCCTCCAGCACGTCGGCCAGGCCGGCCAGGACCTCGCCGGCGTCCGTGACGACCTTGCCGCCCTCCAGCAGGAGTTCGGCGGTGGCCCAGGCCGGGTGGTAGGAGCCGAACCGGCGGCGCCCGATCTCCAGGACCTTCTCGCGCACCAGCTCGCAGGCGTTCCTGACGGCGCCGCCGGTGACGTAGGTCTGCCGGGAGGCGGAGGTGGAGCCGGCGCTGCCGACCTGGGTGTCCGCCGGGTGGATGGTCACCTGGGTGACGCCCAGCTCGGTGCGGGCGATCTGCGCGTGGACGGTGACACCGCCCTGGCCGACCTCCGCCATCGCGGTGTGCACGGTGGCGACGGGCTCGCCGCCGACGACCTCCATACGGACGCGGGCGGTGGAGTAGTCGTCGAAGCCCTCGGAGAAGCCGACGTTCTTGATGCCGACCGCGTAGCCCACGCCGCGGACGACGCCCTCGCCGTGCGTGGTGTTGGACAGGCCGCCGGGCAGCTGGCGCACGTCGGCGCCCTCGCTGGACTCCCACTGGCGCTCCGGCGGCATCGGCATCGCCTTGACGCGGCGCAGGAGTTCGGCGACCGGGGCGGGCGAGTCGACGGGCTGCCCGGTCGGCATGACCGTGCCCTGCTCCATGGCGTTGCGCTGCCGGAACTCCACCGGGTCCATGCCCAGTTCCTTCGCGACCTTGTCCATCTGCGCCTCGTAGGCGAAGCACGCCTGGACGGCGCCGAAGCCGCGCATCGCACCGCAGGGCGGGTTGTTGGTGTAGAGGGCGAGCGCCTCGATGTCGACGTCGTCGACGACGTACGGGCCGACGCTCAGCGACGCCGCGTTGCCGACGACCGCCGGGGAGGCGGAGGCGTAGGCGCCGCCGTCCAGCACGATGCGGCACCTGACGTGGGTGAGCTTTCCGTCCTTCGTGGCGCCGTGCTCGTAGAAGAGCTTGGCGGGGTGGCGGTGGACGTGCCCGAAGAAGGACTCGAAGCGGTTGTAGACGATCTTGACGGGCTTGCCGGTGCGCAGGGCGAGCAGGCAGGCGTGGATCTGCATCGACAGGTCCTCGCGGCCGCCGAACGCGCCGCCGACGCCGGCCAGCGTCATCCGCACCTTGTCCTCGGGCAGGCCGAGGACGGGGGCGATCTGGCGCAGGTCGCTGTGCAGCCACTGGGTGGCGATGTAGAGGTGGACGCCGCCGTCCTCCTCGGGCACGGCGAGGCCGGACTCGGGGCCGAGGAAGGCCTGGTCCTGCATGCCGAAGGTGTACTCGCCCCGGACGATCACGTCGGCCCGCTCGGCGGCCGCGCCGGCGTCGCCGCGGACGATCGGCTGGCGGTGGACGATGTTGGGGTGCGGGACGTGCCCGCTGTGGTGGTCGTCGCGGTGCTCGTGGACCAGGATCGCGTCCGGGGCCGTCGCGGACGCCTCGTCGGTGACGACCGGCAGCTCGCGGTACTCCACCTTGATCTTGGCGGCGGCGCGGCGGGCGGTCTCCGGGTGGTCGGCGGCGACGATCGCGACCGGCTCGCCGTGGTGGCGGACCTTGCCGTGGGCGAGGACCGGGGTGTCCTGGATCTCCAGGCCGTAGTTCTTCACCTCGGTCGGCAGGTCGTCGTACGTCATCACGGCGTACACGCCCGGCGTGGCGAGGGCCTCGGCGGTGTCGATGGACACGATCTCGGCGTGGGCGACGGTGGAGCGCAGGATCTGGCCCCAGAGCATGTCCTCGTGCCACATGTCGGACGAGTACGCGAACTCGCCGGTGACCTTCAGGGTGCCGTCGGGGCGGAGCGTGGACTCGCCGATGCCGCCCTTGGTCTGCGAACCCTGGGTGATCTTGGTGGGGGTGCCGTTCGGGGAAGCCATCGTCAGACCGCCTCTCCCTGCCGGGCGGCCGCCAGGCGGACCGCGTCCATGATCTTCTCGTAGCCCGTGCAGCGGCACAGGTTGCCCGACAGCGCCTCGCGGATGTCCGCGTCGGTCGGGTTGGGGTTGCGCTCCAGCATCTCGTCGGCCGCGACCAGCAGACCCGGGGTGCAGAAGCCGCACTGGACGGCGCCGGCGTCGATGAACGCCTGCTGCACCGGGGACAGTTCGGTGCCCTCGCCGGTCTGCGAGTCGGTGCCCTCGGCCTGCCACCGCTGGGCCTCGTCGAGCGGGGTCCCGCACGCGCCGGTGCCGCAGGAGCGCTCCTTGGCGTACTCCGCCAGGCCCTCCACGGTGACGACCTCACGGCCCTCCGCCTGGCCGGCGGCGACCAGGCAGGAGCACACCGGGACGCCGTCGAGCCGGACCGTGCACGACCCGCACTCGCCCTGCTCGCAGGCGTTCTTGGAGCCGGGCAGGCCGAGGCGCTCGCGCAGCACGTACAGCAGGGACTCGCCCTCCCAGACGTCGTCGGCTTCCTGCGGGCGTCCGTTGACGGTGAAGTTGACGCGCATCACGCGGCTCCCTTCGCGGTGCGGCGGGTGCCGCGGTACGACTCCCAGGTCCAGGTCAGCGTGCGGCGGGCCATGACGCCCACCGCGTGGCGGCGGTAGCTCGCGGTGCCCCGCACGTCGTCGATCGGGTTGCAGGCGGCCGCGCACAGGTCGGCGAACTGCTTGGCGACCGACGGCGTGACGATCTTTCCGTTGTCCCAGAAGCCGCCCTCGTCCAGCGCGGCGTTCAGGAACTCCTCGGCGGCCTTCGCCCGCACGGGGGTCGGGGCGGCCGAACCGATGCCGGTGCGGACCGTGCGCGTCTCGGGGTGCAGTGCGAGGCCGAAGGCGCACACGGCGATGACCATGGCGTTGCGGGTGCCCACCTTGGAGTACTGCTGCGGTCCGTCGGCCTTGTCGACGTGCACGGCGCGGATCAGCTCGTCGGGGGCGAGGGCGTTGCGCTTGACGCCCGTGTAGAAGGCGTCGATGGGGATGCGGCGGCTGCCGCGCACCGACTCGACCTCGACCTCCGCGCCGGCCGCCAGGAGGGCGGGGTGGGCGTCGCCCGCCGGGGAGGCGGTGCCGAGGTTGCCGCCGACGCCGCCGCGGTTGCGGATCTGCGGGGAGGCCACGGTGTGGGAGGCGAGCGCCAGGCCGGGCAGTTCGGCGCGCAGGTTCTCCATGATCTTCGTGTAAGGGACGGAGGCACCGAGCCGCACGCTGTCCTCGCCGACCTCCCATTCGTAGAGGTCACCGACGCGGTTCAGGTCGAGCAGGTACTCGGGCCGCCGGTGGTCGAAGTTGATCTCGACCATCACGTCGGTGCCACCCGCAATCGGCACAGCGGTGGGGTGCTCGGCTTTCGCTGCGAGCGCCTCCTCCCAGCTGGCGGGGCGAAGGAAGTCCATGACCGGCTCTCTTCTTCGTCTCGTGGGTCGTCCGGATCGAGCCAGATCTGGTGCGGCGGGCCCGGCTCGTTCATGTGGTGTTCACGTGGAGTGGGCTCAGTACACAGCGCCGTACTCCGACGGGGTCAGTCACGGAAACCATGAAGGAGTTGGCTGGCCAGCGAGGTCATCTTGTAGATTCGTATGAACGGAGGCCATCGGAAACCTCCCTGTTCTCCCGTGGAAACGTGGGAAACGGCCAGGCAGGGCCCGGGGCGCTGCTCACAGGCCTCCCGTCCGGCGGCCAGGACCCCCGTCACCGGGTGCCGGCCCAGGAGATCCCCTCAGGGTTCATCGTAGATTTCGAGACAAAGAACGGCGGCGACGAGAATGCGGCTGCGCGCACTGCTGGACACCGACGCGCTGGGCCTGCGGCTGCTCGGCGGCGAGGACGAGCTGGACCGCACCGTGCGCGGGGTGATGACCACGGACCTGCGGGACCCCAGCCGCTATCTGTCCGGCGGCGAGCTGGTCCTCACCGGCCTGGCCTGGCGGCGGGACGCCGACGACTCGGAGCCGTTCGTGCGGATCCTGACGCAGGCCGGGGTGGCCGCGCTGGCGGCCGGCGAGGCGGAGCTCGGGGACGTCCCCGAGGACCTGGTGGTGGCCTGCGCCCGGCACCGGCTGCCGCTGTTCGCGGTGCACGAGTCGGTGGCGTTCGCGACCATCACCGAACACGTCGTCCGGCAGGTCAGCGGCGAGCGCGCCGGGGACCTGGCGGCGGTCGTCGACCGGCACCGGCGGATGATGACGTCGGGCCCGGCGGGCGGCGGTCCGGACGTGGTCCTCGACCTGCTCGGCTCCGACCTGGACCTGCGCGCCTGGGTGCTCTCCCCCACCGGCCGGCTGATCGCGGGCTCCAAGGCGGCCGGTGCCGCCCTGCCCGGCGAGGTGCGCGCCCGGCTCGCGGCAGAGCACCTGGCGGGGATGCGTTCGGGCCGCCGGGGCCCGCACCGGGTGACGGTGGGGCCCGTGACGTACTCGCTCTTCCCGGTCCGCGGCGGCGGCCGTTCCCCGCAGACCGCCCGCGACGTCCGCGAGACCGTCCTGTCGGACTGGCTGCTGGCCGTCGAGGCGGACGCCGGGGACTGGGCCGAGGAGCGCCTGGACCTGCTGCAGGGCGTCACCCAGCTGATCGCGGTGGAGCGTGACCGCCGGGACGCGGCCCGCACGGTCCGACGGCGCCTCGCGCAGGAGGTCCTGGAGCTGGTGCAGACCGGCGCGGCCCCCGCCGAGATCGCCGCACGGCTGCGGGTGGCGGCGCCGGTGCTGCTGCCCGGCCTGGGCGCGGCCCCGCACTGGCAGGTGGTCGTGGCGCGCGTCGAGTGGGAGGGGACGGGGGGCGCCTTTGCAGAGGGCGGCGTGCGTCGGGAGCCCGGGGAGCCCGACGGCGGCCCGGTCGCCCAGTCGCTGCTGGAGGAGATCCTGGTCGACCCGGGCACGGCCGGGCCCGACCCGTCCGACCGGATCGCCGTGGCGCACACCGGTGAGGAGGCCGTCGCCCTGGTCCCGTTGCCCGCGGTGTCCGGTGAGCACGACGGCTCCCAGGCGGGCGTCCTGGCCGACGCGCTGCTGACGGCCGTCCGGGAACCGCTGTCGGCGGGCCTGGACGACGACGGCCGGGTCACGCTCGGCGTGAGCGCGGCGGTGCACTCGGCGGAGGGCCTGCGCGGGGCGCTGGAGGAGGCCCGGCACGCCCGCCGGGTGGCGGCGGCCCGGCAGGGCCGGGTGTGCGCGGCCGGCCACCAGGAGCTGGCCTCGCACGTGCTGCTGCTGCCGTTCGTCCCCGACGACGTCCGCCGCGCCTTCACGGCCCGCCTGCTGGACCCCCTGCGGGACTACGACCGTCGTCATCGCGCCGAACTCATTCCCACCCTGGAGGCGTTCCTCGACTGCGACGGCTCCTGGACGCGCTGCGCGGCCCGGCTCCACCTGCACGTCAACACGCTGCGCTACCGGGTCGGCAGAATCGAGCAGTTGACGAGCCGTGACCTGTCGCGCCTGGAGGACAAGCTGGACTTCTTCCTGGCACTGCGGATGAGCTGACCCGCCGGGGCCGTGGTTCGCGAACCGGCGGAGCGCGCAAGTCCCCCGACTTTGTGAAAAATTTCACCCATCCCCTTGGCCGCGACCGCCGATTCGTGCTGAGATGCCGCCACCACTCAAGAGCTCGATGGCGCGCTATGGGGAGGGCAATGTGGCGCAGTCCGCCATGTCTGGTACCGGAACGAACCCTGGTGACGATCCCCTCCAGACCGCGGTGTGGCGGCTGCGCTCGCGGGCCTGCTGGGCCGACGCCGCCGCCCTCCTCCCGGGCGACACCGCGCCGGCCGCCCTGCAACGTGCGGCGCTGCTGGCCGAGCGCTGCCTGTACGCCGAACAGGGCTGGCAGGAGGCGGAGGACGCGCTGCGCACGGCGGAGGCGCTGGCGCACACCGACGAGGAACGCGGCGCGGCCGCCTGCGAACGCGGCTACCTGGCGTACGCGGCCACCCTGCTCGGGGTACGCGACCGGGCCGACGAGGCGCGGGCCGCGCTGGGCCGCGCGGCGGCGTTGATCCCGCCGGGCGGGGCGGGCCGGGCGCTGCTGGACTTCCGGCGGGGGCTGGTGGCCCAGAACCTCGCCGAGGCCCCGCAGGCCGCGCGGGCCGCCTTCCACCGCGCCCACGCCGGCGCCACCGCCCACGGGGACCTGCTGCTGCTGTCCTGTACCTGGCGCCATCTCGCCGGCCTGGCCCTGCGGGACGGCGAGGTCACCGAGGCCCGGCACGGCTTCGCCGAATCGCTCCGGATCCGCGAGGAACTGGGCTACCTGGTGGGCACGGCCCCGGCGCTGGTGTCCCTGGCCGACACCGAGACCGAGCCGGAGGCGTCCCGGCTGCGCGAGGAGGCGAGGCGGCTGTTCCGGCTGCTGGGCGGCGTTCCGACGTGGCTGGCGGGGCAGTTGGCGGGGCCGGAGGCGGCGTGAAGCGGGGGCCGGCGGCAGCCCGAGGAAGCCTGATGCGGTGAGGCGGGGAAACCTGAGGCGGTGAGCCGGGGAGGCAATCCGAGGCGGTGAGCCGGGGAGCCAGCCCGAGGAGGCGAGCCGGAGGAAGCCCTGGGAGGCCTGAGGCGTCGAACCGGGGAGCCAGCCCGAAGAGACGAGCCGCAGGAAGCCCCGGGAGGCCTGAGGCGTCGAACCGGGGAGCCAGCCCGAAGAGACGAGCCGCAGGAAGCCCCGGGAGACCTGAGGCGTCGAACCGGGGAGCCAGCCCGGGGCGAAGGCGGGACCGGCCGCGTGAGGAGGCCTGAGGCGGCGGGCCGGGCGACAGCCCGCGGCGGCGAGCGGAGGGCAGTCCGAGGCGGGGGCGCGACCGGCAGAGTGAGGCAGGCAGGGCCACCGGCGGAGGAGGCAGGCAGGGCCACCCGGCGGCACGAAGCGGGGGCGGGGTCTCAGCCCGCGGCCCCCCAGTGCCCCGCCACCAGCGCCCGCACCGCGTCCAGATCCCGCAGGACCAGCGCCTCCAGCAGCGCCGTGTGCTCGGCCGCGTCGGCGACCGGCGCCACCGGCCCGCCGACCGGCGGCCACTGGGCCCGCCGGTGCAGGTCCTCAGCGATCCGCACCAGTTGCTCGTTGCCGGTGAGCGCCAGCACCGCCCGGTGGAAGGACCGGTCGGCCTCTGCGTAGGTGGCCCGGCAGCCGGAGGCCGCCGCCCGTACCGTCGCCTCCGCGAGCGGCCGCAGTTCGGCCCACCGCTCGGTGGGCACCGTCCGGGCCAGCCGCAGCATCACCGGGACCTCGATCAGCGCCCGCACCTCCGCCAGCTCGGCCAGCTCGCGCGCCCCGCGCTCGACCACCCGGAAGCCGCGGTTGGGGACCACCTCGACGGCGCCTTCCAGCGCGAGCTGCTGCATGGCCTCCCGGACGGGCGTCGCGGAGACGCCGAAGCGGTCGCCGAGGGCCGGCGCCGAGTACACCTCGCCGGGCGCCAGTTCGCCGGCCACCAGGGCGGTGCGCAGCGCGTCGAGGATCTGACCTCGTACCGAGGAGCGCTGGACGACGGGCCGGGGCGCCGGGAGGGGCGTCTCGCAGTGCGTGTGCTCGCCGCGGGCGGCCGCGGGCCCGCCCTGCGGAGCCGGGCGTTCGCGCGCCGCACCTTCGCGCGCCGCACCTTCGCGCGGCGGGTCTTCGCGCGGCGGGTCGGCGGCGCCGGGCTGGGCCGGTACCCGCGCCTCGCCGTGCCGGTGGCCCCGGGCGGCGGTCCCCGACTCGGCGGAGCCGTGCGTGCCCTGTTTCACGGGATCCTCCTCAGGCTCCGGGCTTGTCGGTACTTGGGGTCATTACGGCCGGTTGTTACTCGTCCGTCAAGCACCTTAGGGCCACCGAGCGCCAGTTCAAATCCGAACAGAAATCGGTAAGGTAAGGCTTACCTTCAAGAGCCGCGAACGATCCCTGCGAAACGGTCCCGTCATGCCCCGCGGCGACACTGCCCGGCGCGCGGATCGCCCCGGACGAGGAGGCACTGCGGGCGCGGCTGCGCGCGGCGGTCGCCGAGCACCACGCGCCCCTCCTCAGCGGCCTCGGCCCGCGCGCCAGGCGCCGCGGGAGGGCGCTGTGGGGCATGGTGACGGACGAGGTCGTCGACGGCCTGTGGTACGTCGCCGCACAGCGGGGCGAGGAGGACCGCGCCCGCCGGGAACCGGAACTGCTGCTGCCCGGCACCGCACACCCCTACGTCGGCACACCGGCCTTCCGCGACCTCACCGGCCCCGGCGGAGAGCGGGTGACCACCCGGAACCGGGTGAGCTGTTGCATGTTCTACACCGTGCGCCCCGAGGAGACGTGCGCGACCTGTCCGCGCACCTGTGACTCCCCGCGGGTCACCAAGCCGACCGCTGCCGCAGCGAGTTGAGGTCCCGGCCGGGCACCCCCGGCACGGGGCACGACCTGGCGTCCCGTAAGATCTGCGCCGGACGGGACCTCCCCGAGGTTACGGGTGATTCACAACTTCCTCACTTGTCGCAGGAACTTTCCGAGGAACCATCCGTACGGGTAGTCTTATTCGAACTCAACTCCCGCCCCTCAAGCGGTAGTTCGAGCAGAACGTCGCCCTGGGCATCCCCTTGCACCTCCTTGGCGGCCTCTTGCCCCGAAACCCTCTGAGGGCTGATGGGATTGGGCCACTATGGCGGGCGTTACGCCCTATCCCAATGCAAGGGACCCCAGATGAGACTGACCGACATATCGCTGAACTGGCTGCTTCCGGGCGCCGTGCTGCTCCTGGGCATGCTGGCGGCGGTGGCGGTGCTCGCGCGCAGCAAGCGGTCCGGGGAGCACGCCAAGACCGAGGACTCGTGGGAGCGCAGCGAGGAGCGCCGCAGGCGCAAGGAAGCGATATACGGCACCGCCTCCTACGTGCTGCTGTTCTGCTGCGCGGCGGTCGCCGCCGCGCTCTCCTTCCACGGCCTGGTCGGCTTCGGCGAACAGAACCTGGGCCTCACCAACGGCTGGCAGTACCTGGTGCCGTTCGGCCTGGACGGGGCGGCCATGTTCTGTTCCGTGCTCGCCGTCCGTGAGGCCAGCCACGGTGACGCGGCGCTCGGCTCCCGCATACTCGTGTGGACCTTCGCGGCCGCCGCCGCCTGGTTCAACTGGGTGCACGCGCCCCGCGGCCTGGGCCACGACGGCGCCCCGCACTTCTTCGCCGGCATGTCGCTGTCGGCCGCCGTCCTGTTCGACCGGGCGCTGAAGCAGACCCGCCGGGCCGCGCTGCGCGAGCAGGGCCTGGTGCCGCGCCCGCTGCCGCAGATCCGGATCGTGCGCTGGCTGCGGGCCCCCCGCGAGACCTACAGGGCCTGGTCGCTCATGCTCCTGGAGGGCGTACGCAGCCTGGACGAGGCGGTCGAGGAGGTGCGCGAGGACAGGCGCCAGAAGGAGGAGAACCGGCTGCGCCGCCGGGACCAGCAGCGCGTGGAGCGCGCCCAGCTCAAGGCGCTCAGCCGCGGCCACCGCGGATTCGTCGGCCGGGGCGGCCGCCAGGTGGAGATGGCCACCACCGTGGAGCGGGCCGACGCCGACCGGGTGTCCGCGGAGCCTGCCATATCCGCGGCGGAACAGCTGCCCGTACGCGCGCGTCCCTCGTTGCAGCCCGTCCGCAGCGGTTCTGAGTCCGCCCCCGTCGACCTCACCGCGGAGGACGACACAATGGCGCTGCCGCGGCTCGACTCCCTTGAGCGCAAGCTGAAGGACCTGGAGCAGCAGTTCGGCTAGGACCGGACGACCGGACCGGGCGCGACATGACGGGAGGGCGTGGCCTCGACGGCCACGCCCTCCCGTCGTCGTACCGCGTGCCGCCCGGCCCGGTCCTCACGCGGCGTCGGCGCCGCCCAGTTCGAACCAGACCGCCTTGCCCACCGCGTGCGGGCACACCCCCCACGCGTCCGCGAGGGAGTCGACGAGCACCAGGCCCCGGCCGTGCGTACCGTCGTCGCGGTCCGGCATCCGCAGCCGGGGCCTGCGGGCCACGAAGTCCCGGACCTCCACCCGCAGGCCGCTCGGCCCCAGCGTGGCGGTCAGCACCGCCTCGTGGCCGGTGTGGACGAGCGCGTTGGTGACCAGCTCGCTGGTGAGCAGTTCCGCCGTCTCGGTCTCGTCCGGCCTCCCCCAGTGCCGCAGCAGCTCTCGGACGGCGTGCCGGGCCTCGCAGACCGCCCGGAGATCCGCCCGGCCCAGTCTGCGCCGCAGCCGGTACGGCTGCGGCGTCCCCGCAGCCCCGTCGGGCTCCTCCTCGGCCGTCGCGGCCCCTGCCGTTCCCGTCTGCGCCGAGGTTCCCCCGATCGTCACGGAACCGCTGCCTCGTGCCTGCCTCTTCATGACCCCCGCCCGCGCGCCGATGTGGATTCCCCTCCAGCTCGAACACGTTCACGGGGATGCTTGCCCGTTGGACCCACGGCCAGTCATGTCGAGTCGAGGACGACCAGGTGTTCGGCCAATCGCACGGGGCCGGGCGGCGCGTCCGGGCGGCGTACGGGTTCCGCCGGCGCGAGAGATGGGGCGGCTGGTCCTGGACTGATCCGGAACTTCTCCCGGCGGAGGCGGCAACCGGGCCGCGGGCCACTCCGAGCGCCGGACGGCCAGGGTTGTACGCCGGGCCCGAAGTTGGCCGGAAAGCGACGCCCGGACGGGAGGGTGGCGCCGGTGAGCGGGGCCGCCCTCCCGACCCCCGTGGCCTGAGGGCAGCCCTTGTGCGGGTGCGTGGCCGTGGCGCGTGGCCCTGGGCCCCGGGCCCTGCCCAGGCGTCGGGAACACCGGACTCGCTCACGCCTCCCACACGGCGGCCACCGTACGGTCGTCGGAGTACCCCTTGACCCGCACCTGGCTGTCCGCGAGGAAGGCGGCGAGGCCTGGCGGGGTGCGGCCGGACCAGCGGCCCGCGAGGTACTCGGACAGTGCGGGCTCGCCGCGCAGCGGGTCGGCCAGACCGCCGCTGCACAGCAGCAGCGTGTCCCCTGGGCGGGCCACGGAGGCGCGGAACCGGAAGGTTTCGTGGGCCGGCCCGTGCGGCTGTCCACCGGCTCCGGCGGCCGGTTCGCCCGCGCTCTGCGCGGTGCCCGGTTCGATGTCCTGCCAGCCGCCGTCCCGCAGCCGGAACAGTCCGCCGGCGCCGACGCCGAAGAACACGCGGGTACGGCAGTGCGGGTCGGCGGGCAGGAGCAGACAGCGCAGGGTGGCGGAGTACTCCTCGGGCTCGAGGCCCTGTTCCACGGCGCCGGCGCGCAGGCGGCCCAGGCTGCGGTCGGTGAGGCGGTGCAGCCCCGACTTCAGGTCGCCGCGCCGGGCCGCGCGCAGATCGGCGACGAGACGGGCGTGGCTGCGGCCGACGGCACGGGCGATCCACCCGCAGACGTCGGCGGCCGCCCGGTGCGCTCCGGGGGCGGCGCGGGCGCCGGTGGCCATCGCGACGAGGACGAGCGCCTGGTCTCCGGTGCCGAAGCGCGCGGTGAGCAGGGCGTCGCGGCGCGGCTCGCCCCGGTAGCGGGCGGAGTCCCCGCGCAGGGACACCGCCCGCAGGGTGCAGGTCCCGTAGCGGGCCCCGTCCAGCACGGTGTCGGGCACCAGGTCGTCGAGCCCGTCCGGCTCCGCGGGCGGCAGTGCCGTGGGCTCGGGCTCGTAGGTGGGCGGCCCGGAACCGACGTAGTCCCTGAGCACCGGTACCCGCGACGGCCCGTCGACCGGCCACTCGTCGGCGGCCTGGCCGCGCCGCACGGCGGAGGCGGGTTCCCGGATGGCGTCGGCGAGCGGGTCCTCGGCCTTGGACGAGGCGAGCGGGCCCTCGGCCGCCGACGAGGCGAGCGGGCCCTCGGCGTCCGCTTCCGCGGTCGCGGACGGCGGCCCGTCGGGGGCGTGGCCGGAGCGCGGGGGCGTCCCGTCGGGCGCGGTGTGGCGGGATCGCCCGGGCGTCCCGTCGGATGCGGTGGGTGCGGGGCGGTCGGGGGTCTCGGCGCCGCCGGGGACGGAGGGGCCGGGTGGTCGGCTCGCCCCGGGGGCGGCGACGGCGGTCCGGGGGTCCACAGCGGGGGTGTCTTCGGAAGCGGCGGGCGGGCTGTGCGCCGCCGCACCGCTCCGCGGGTCGGGGGACGGCCGCTCCGTCCCCGGACTCGCCCCGGTGGTCGCCGCCGTGGGCCCTTCGGGGCCGCCCGGCGGCCGCTCGGCGAACCCCGGTGGCAGCGGTCCCGGCGGGAAGCTGACGGGGCCGGGCGGCGGCTCCGCCGACGCTTTCCCGGGCGGGGACGACCGGTGTGCGGGCTGTACGGCCTGCTGCCCCGAGGACCGGTCCGACGGACGCCCCGGCGGCGAGGGGGCAGGGGCCGGGCCGGGCGGGTCCGCCGGTAGCCGGCCGGAATCCCGGCCCGGCGCTTCGGCTTTCGTGGGCGCCGCTCCCTCGGCCGACCCGGACGGCTCCGGCCTCGGCTCCGAAGACCCCGACGCCGATCGGGGCTCGCCCGACGCCGCCCCGGACGCGCCCGACGCCGGCCCCGACACCTCCGGCGCGGGCCCCGGAGCCCCTCGTTCGGTGCGCTTCCTCGGCCCGGGCACCTGCGCCGGCGGGGTGGGCGGGGTCTCGTCCTCCGGATCCCAGAGGTCCCAGGTCGCCGACCACTCGGCGCCGACGGCGCTCCGCGACCTCGCCGCACGCCCGTCGCCGGTCCGCTCGTCGTCGCCCCGCTCTCCGCCTCGTCCGCCCTCCGCGCGACCGGCCGCCCCGGACGCCCCGGGTCTCCCGACCGCCCCCGCCGCCGAGGCGAAGCGGTCGTCCAGGGAATCGGCGGCGGCCGTGGGGCCCGCGTCCTGGGCGGAGTCGTCGTACAACTGCCCCCACCAGTCGTCGTCGTGACCGGTGGACCTGCCCCCCTGCTGGCTCATGCGGTAATTGTCCACCGCGCGGGCCACCGGAAAACGGGACATCGGGAAAATGACGCCCCTCCGAACACGCGTACGTGAACGGCCGCCGAACGGCTCCACCCCCCACGGGAGAGCCACCCGGCGACACGGGTGACCCGGGCCCGAACCCCTGTGCGCCCCTGCGCGTCGGACCCCGGATCACGTCATCGGAAGACGGTGATCACGGTCACCGCCGTGGCTCACCTTGGCAGAGTGACCGGCGGTACGGCGATGATGGGCCGTGGCGGGTTCGCGCCGTGGCCGTTTCCCGCCACCCTGGCCCCCGCCGGCCGTGCGAGTGCAGGAGGAACACCCGGATGCTGGGAGCGATAGGGCTCGACGAGGCGCAGGAGGCGGCGTACCGGGCGCTGGTGTCGGCGGGCGCGCCGGACGTGCCCGCGCTGGCCCGCCGGCTGGCGCTCGGCGAGCGGGACACGGGAAGCGTGCTGCGGCGGCTGGAGCGGCAGGGCCTGGCCGCGCGGTCGCCGGGCCGGCCCGGCCACTGGGTCGCCGCTCCCCCGGGTGTGGGGCTGGGTGCCCTGCTCACCCAGCAGCGCCACGATCTGGAACGGGCGGAACTGGCCGCCGCGCTGCTCGCACAGGAGTACCGGGCGGCGGCCGTCGAGCCGGCGGCGCACGATCTGGTGGAGGTGGTCACCGGAGCCGCGGCGGTCGCCCAGCGCTTCCAGCAGATCCAGCTCGGCGCGAGCGAGGAGGTGTGCGCGCTGGTCACCGGCACGCCGGTCGCGGTGTCCGGCACGGACAACCACGCCGAGGAGCGGGCCGCCGAGCGCGGAGTGCGCTACCGGGTGGTGATCGAGCGGTCGGTGCTGGACCGGCCGGAGGGCGTCACCGAGCTGACCGCCGCGCTGGCCCGCCAGGAGGAGGTACGGGTGGTGGACGAGGTGCCGACGAAACCGGTCGTCGCCGACGGCACCCTCGCTCTCGTGCCGCTGACCGGCCGCTCGGCGGAGCCGGCCGCGCTGGTGGTGCACGCCGTCGGGCTGCTGGAGCTGCTGTCGGGCCTGTTCGAGTCGGTGTGGCGGCAGGCGCTGCCACTGCGGCCGGGGCCGCACGACGTCGCCGGGCGGTACCCGGACGGCCCGGACGCCGCCGACCTGGAGATCCTGTCGCTGCTGCTGGCCGGGCTCACCGACGCGAGCGTCGCCAAGCAGCTCGACGTGGGACTGCGCACGGTGCGGCGCCGGGTGAGGCGGCTGATGGAGCTGGCCGGTGTGACGACCCGGATGCAGCTCGGCTGGCAGGCGTACGAACGCGGCTGGGTGACCCGCGATCCCCAGCCCGGCGCGTACCGCGGACGCCCCCGCCACCGACCGACCCCCGCCACGGACTGCGGGGGCGGCCCGGCTCCGGCACCCTGAACAGATGGGAGCGTGGGAACTCCTGCTCGTCGGCTCCGTGATCCTCCTCGGTCTGGGCGGTGTCCTGGTACCCGGCGTGCCGGGCTCCTGGCTGGTGTGGTCGGCGGTCCTGTGGTGGGCGCTGAAGGACCCGGAGCCGATCGCCTGGACGGTGCTGGTGGGCGCCACGGGCGCGCTGCTGCTCTCCCAGGTGGTGCGGTGGGCGCTGCCGCCGCGCCGGTTGCGTGAGATGCGGGCGAGCGGCGCCGACTTCCGCATGGCGGCGTACGCCGGCACCGGCGCGCTCCTCGGATTCGTGGTGCTGCCCGTGGTCGGTGCGATCCCCGGCTGCCTGGCCGGGGTCTACCTGTGCGAGCGGCTGCGCCTCGGCCGGCACGGCGAGGCCCGGGCGGCGCTGCGCTCGGTGATGCGCTCGGGCGGCTGGAGCATCCTGACCGAGCTGTTCACCTGTCTGCTGATCGCGGGCGCGTGGGTCGGCGCGGTACTGGGTGGCTGAACACCGCCCCGCCCCGGCCGTGCGCCGGGTCACCGCCCGGCCCCGGCCCCGCGCCGAGTCGACGCCCCGGCACCGTGCCCGTCACCGCCCCGTGGCCGCGGCCCGCAGGTGGTGCAGGGCGTAGGTGCGCCACGGACGCCAGCTGTCGGGGACGTCCGTGCCGGGCGGGGCCACGTCCGGGTCGCCCAGCGCGCGGGCCCGGATCGCCGCGACCGTACGGCCGTCCAGGCCGGGCAGGGCGAGCAGCGCCCGGGCGGCGTCGTCGCGGTCGGCGCCCGGGTCCAGGCGCAGCGTGCCGTCGGCGAGCGCGGTCGTGAGGGCGCGCAGGGGGCCGTCGGGCTCGGCCTCGGTGAGGGCGGCGGGCTCGGGGAAGAGATGGGTGAGGCTGCCGCTGGGCGCGTCGAGCGACTTGCCGCAGGTGCGCACCAACCGCTCGGCACGGACCCGTCCCACCAGGGCGCGTACGGCGTACTCCTCGGCGTCGGCGGCGCCGGGCGCGCGCAGGCCGGGCCGGGCGGCGACGAGCGGGGCGAGCCGGGGGTCGGCGGCGAGCCGTTCGTCGACGGCGTACGGGTCGGCGTCCAGGTCGAGGAGCCGGCGCAGCCGCTGGACGGCGGTGGTGAGGTCACGGTGGTCGGTGAGGTGCAGCCGGGCGTCGAGCCAGCCGCCTTGGTGGGTGGCGGACCCGGCGGGTGTGCCGTCCGGGCGCTCGGTGACGGCGACGATGCCGGAGCCGTAGGGCAGCCGCAGCGTGCGCCGGTAGAGGCGCTCACCCGGTGCCCCGGTGACCTCCTCGACGCCGGCGACGGCCTCGTCCGCCAGCAGGTCGAAGACGGCGGCCGTGTGGTAGGGCCCGCGGTGGGCGAGCCGCAGCGGGAGGCCGGCGGCCGGGGTCGCCGTGCGCGGGGCGGGGCGGCCGGAGCGGGGTGCGGCGGCCCGTACGCGGGTCGGGGTGGCCGCGTACACCGCGCGGACGGTGTCGTTGAACTGGCGCACGCTGGCGAACCCGGACGCGAACGCGATCTCGGTGATCGGCAGGTCGGTGGTCTGCAGCAGCACCCGCGCGGTGTGCGCCCGCTGGGCCCGGGCCAGGGCGACCGGCCCGGCGCCCAGTTCGGCGGTCAGCTGCCGCTGGACCTGGCGGGCGCTGTAGCCGAGCCGGTCGGCGAGGCCGGCGACGCCCTCCCGGTCGACGACGCCGTCGGCGATGAGCCGCATGGCGCGCCCCACGACGTCCGCCCGTACGTTCCACTCGGCGGAGCCGGGCACCGCGTCGGGACGGCACCGCCGGCAGGCCCGGAACCCGGAGCCCTGCGCGGCGGCGGCCGTCGCGAAGAACCGCACGTTGCGCCGCAGGGGCGTCACGGCGGGGCAGCTCGGCCGGCAGTAGATGCCGGTCGTCCGCACGGCGAAGAAGAACTCCCCGTCGAACCGGGCGTCCCTGCTGCGGACGGCCTCGTACCTGGTGTCCTCGTCCATCACGGGTTCCAGTGTTCGCCAGGTGGCGGGGAACCGGCCAGCGGAAATCGGACATCGGGTGCCCGCCGGCCGGTGGCTCGCCGTCAGGCCCACCGGCCCCGCTTGGCCTCGGCGGCGGCCCGTCCGGCGGCGCCCTTGCGCTTCCAGTCCCGGCGGAGTTCCGAGCGGAGCCGCGCGTCGGTCTTGGCGGTGATCCACTGGTTCTCCCGCAGGAGCTTGCGGTAGCTCTCCAGGCGCCGGGCCGGCAGCTCGCCCGCGTCGATGGCGGAGCGGACCGCGCAGCCGGGCTCCGCGTCGTGCCCGCAGTCGTGGAACCGGCACCGCCGGGCCAGCTCCTCGATCTCGGCGAACACCTGCCCGACCCCGTCCCCGGCGTCCCAGAGGCCGACGCCGCGCAGTCCGGGGGTGTCGATGAGGACGCCGCCGCCGGGCAGCGCGAGCAGGTTGCGGGTGGTGGTGGTGTGCCGGCCCTTGCCGTCCATGTCGCGGGTGGCCCGCACGTCCATGACGTCGTCCCCGGCCAGGGTGTTGGCGAGGGTGGACTTGCCCGCGCCGGAGGTGCCGAGCAGGACGGTGGTGCCCCCGCCGAGCAGCGCGGTCAGCTCGTCGACGCCGTCGCCGTGCAGCGCGCTGACGGTGAGCACGGGCACCCCGGGCGCACTGGCCTCGACGTCCTGGACGAGATACGACAGCCCGACCGGGTCGGGCACCAGGTCGGCCTTGGTCAGCACGACGACGGGCTGGGCCCCGGACTCCCAGGCCAGCGCGAGGAACCGTTCGATCCGGCCGAGGTCGAGCTCGACGGCGAGCGAGACGGCGACGACGGCGTGGTCGACGTTGGCCGCGAGGATCTGCCCCTCGGACCGTTTGGAGGAGGTGGAGCGGACGAAGGCGGTGCGGCGGGGCAGCAGGGTGCGCACGTAGCGCGGGTCGCCGCCCTCGGGGTCGAGGGCGGCCCAGTCGCCGGTGCACACGACCTTCATGGGGTCGCGCGGTACGACGAACTCGGTGTCGGCCCGCACGGTGCCGTCCGGGGTGACCACGTCGCACTGCCCGCGGTCGACGCGGACGACGCGGCCGGGGACCAGCCCCTGCTCGGCGTACGGGGCGAACGCGGCGGCCCAGCCCTCGTCCCAGCCGTACGGGGACAGCGGGTGGGAGGAGGCCGGAAGAGAACGAGAAGAAGAGGAGGACAAGGGGAGACCCTTCACATGGGCGGCCCCCGGCGGCGCGCCGACGGGCGCGCGAAGGTGTGAGTGGTCAGCCGGAGACCGTGGAGGTGGAGTGGACGGACTTCTGGACGCGGGCAGCGCCCTTCGCAGCGACGGCCATCGGTCACACCTCCTGTTTCTCGCTTCTCGTCTCGGTCGAGGTCGGCGTCAGCCTAGAGGAGGCCGGCGCCCGTCCACCACCGTTTTTCCGGGGCCCCGCCGCTCACTCCGCCGTCTTGCGCGCGAGCGCGTTGTTCGCCGTGGAGTTGTGCACGCTGAAGCTGACCGCGTCCGAGCGGTAGCGGTCCTCGGACCACTCCACCGGGCGGCCCTCGTGTGTGGTGGTCACGCGGCGCACGCGCAGCAGCGGGCTGGTGCGGCGCACGCCGAGGAGTTCGGCGTCCTGGGCGCCGGCCGCGACCGCGTCGATGACGTGCTCGCCGTAGGCGAAGACCAACCCCGTCTCGTCGTAGAGGCGTTGGGTGACGGAGGGGCAGTCGGGTTCGAGGGCGGCCACGGCGTCCGCGATCCAGCCGGCGTACACGGTGCGCTCCAGCAGCACCGGCTCACCGTCCAGGCCGCGCACCCTCAGCACGTGCAACACCCTTGCTTGGGCGGGCAGTTGCAGGCGTACGGCGTCCTCGGTGGTCGCCGGGCGGTACTCCTGGGCGACCACCCGCCCGGTGGCCTCGCGGCCCATCGCGCGGGCCCACTGGGCGAAGCTGCGCAACTCGGCGAAGCTCTGGCTGCGGCGACTGGCGAGCACCACCCGGCGGGCGCCCTGGCGGGAGCCGATGATGCCCTCGGCGGTGAGGGCGGCGACAGCCTGGCGGACGGTGCCCCGGGACACTCCGTAGTGCGCGGCGAGGTCGGTCTCGGACGGCAGCCGGCTGCCGACGGCGTACTCCTCGCGGTCGATGGCGCGCCGCAGTTCGCCGGCGATCTCCTCGTGTCGCGCCGCCATGCTTCCCCTCTGAGTCGGTCGGTGTGCACAACGTGAGCAGCGTAGACCAGTTGCCGGGGCGGCGCGCACCTCCGTGATTGTGCAGAGAATCAGCGGTCAGGGTTCCGCCGTCGTTCACCGACCGGACATCCTCACCCGGCGTACTGAGGCCGACTTGTTCAGACAAGTTCTGCTGACAAGCCTCCCCGACCCTCCTGCGTCCCCTGGAGAAGCCGTGACCGTGTCCCTGCCGAGAACAGCCGTCCTGGGCGGCTCCCTCGCCGTCGTCGCCGCACTCGCCCTGAGCGCCTGCGGCGCCGCCCCCGACAACGCGTCCCCCACCGCCGGCGGCAAGAACGCCGCCACCGCGACCTCCGCCGCCGACTTCGGCGGCATGGACGCGCTGGTCGCGGCGGCGAAGAAGGAGGGCACGCTGCACGCCATGGCCCTCCCCCGCGACTGGGCGAACTACGGCGCCCTGATCGACGGGTTCGAGAAGAAGTACGGCATCAAGGTCGAGGTGGAGAACCCGGACGGCTCCAGCCAGGACGAGATCAACGCCGTCACCTCCCGCAAGGGCCAGGGCCGCGCCCCGGACGTCCTCGACGTCGGCTCCTCCTTCGCGCTCAGCGCCGCGCGGCAGAACCTGCTCGCGCCGTACCGGGTGGCCGGCTTCGCCGACATTCCCGAGGCGCAGAAGGACGCGCAGGGGCGCTGGTACAACGACTACGGCGGGTACGTATCGATCGGCTGCGACGCGGGGCGCGTCAAGGAGTGCCCGACCACCTTCGAGGACCTGCTGAAGCCGCGGTACAAGGGCCAGGTGGCGCTCAACGGCAACCCGACCAAGTCGGGCTCGGCGTACGCGGGCGTGTTCGCGGCAGCCCTGGCGAACGGCGGCTCCTTCGACGACATCCAGCCGGGCCTGGACTTCTTCTCACAGCTGAAGAAGAACGGCAACTACACGCCGGTGGAGTCGACTCCGGCGACCGTCGAGAAGGGTGAGACGCCGATCAGCATCGACTGGGACTACCTGAACGCCGGATACGCCGACGAGTTCGGGTCCAAGGGGCTGGACTGGCGCGTGGCGGTGCCGAGCGACGGCCGGTTCTCCCAGTACTACTCCCAGGCGATCAACAAGGACGCCCCGCACCCGGCTGCCGCCCGGCTGTGGGAGGAGTACCTGTACAGCGCCGAGGGCCAGAACCTGTGGCTGAAGGGGTACGCCCGGCCCGCGCTGATGGCGGCGATGGAGAAGGCCGGCACCATCGACGCGGCCGCCGCCGCCAGGCTGCCGAAGGTGTCCGGAACGCCCGCCTTCCCGACCGAGGCCCAGCAGCAGAAGGCCAAGGACGTGCTCGCGCAGGGCTGGGGGAAGGCCGTCTCCGGATGACCGCCACCCTCCCGAAGGCCGGTGCGCCTGCCGCCGCTCCCCCGAAGCGGCGGCGCCGCGCCCCCGGCTGGCTCGCCGTCGTCCCGCTCCTCGCGTTCACCGCGCTCTCGTTCGGTGTGCCGGCCGCCGCGATGGTCGACGGCGCCTTCACCGTCGAGGACCAGGCCACGGGTGTCACGTCGTACACCACGGGCAATCTGACCGCCTCGCTGCACGACGCCTATCTGACGGCCCTGCTCGGCAGCGTGGAACTGTCCGCCGTGTCCGCCGCCGTCGCCGTCGTGCTCGGGCTGCCGCTGGCGCAGGCGGTCGTCACCTCGCGTTCCAGGACGCTGCGCGAGGGTGTGCTCACCGCGTCCGGGGTGCTCGCCAACTTCGGCGGTGTGCCGCTGGCGTTCGCGTTCGTCGCCACGCTCGGCAACGCGGGGGTGCTGACCACACACCTCGGCCTGTCGGACAAGGGCTGGGACCTGTACAGCTTCTGGGGTCTGGTGGTCGTCTACCTCTACTTCCTGATCCCGCTGATGGTGCTCACCGTCACACCCGCTCTGGAGGGCCTGCGCGCGCAGTGGCGGGAGGCGGCCCACAACAACGGGGCGACCACCGCGCAGTACTGGAGGCATGTCGCCCTGCCGGTGCTCGCGCCGACACTGCTCGGCGGATTCGTGCTGCTCTTCGGCAGTGCCTTCGCCGCCTACGCCACCGCGGCCGCGATGGTGGGCAGTTCGGTGCCGCTGGTCACGCTGCAGATCGCCGACGCCATCTCCGGCAACGTCCAGGTGGGACAGGAGAACATGGCGCTCGCCCTCAGCCTCGACATGGTCCTGGTCGCCTGCCTGGTCATGGCCGTGTACCTGCCCCTGCAACGCCGGAGTGCCCGATGGCTCGCCTGACCCCGTGGCGCTGGGCCGTGTTCGGCCCGGCCGCCCTGTACTTCCTGCTGCCGCTGGCCGCGTCGGCCGTCTTCACGGTCGACGTGCCCGGTCAGGGCATCACCTTCGACGCCTACACGCGCATCCTCGGCGCCGACGGTTTCGCCGCCGGCCTGACGCTGTCGCTGGAGCTGGCCGCCGCCACCATCGCGTTGGTCCTGGTGCTGGTGGTGCCCGCCATGGTCGCGCTGCGGCTCGGTGCTCCCCGGCTGCGGCCGGTCGTGGAGGTGGTGTGCTCGCTGCCCCTGGTGGTGCCGCCGATCGCGTTCGTCGCGGGGTGGGTGACCGTGCTGCGGTGGGGTCCCGAACACCTCTCCCGCACGCCGCTGTTCCGGACGTTCGTGGCGATCCAGAACCCGAAGTTCCCGTTCGTGCTGGTCATGGCGTACGTCGTGATGGCACTGCCGTTCGTGTATCGGGCGCTGGACGCCGGGCTGCGCGCGATCGACGTGCGCGTCCTGGTGGAAGCCGCCCGCAGTTGCGGGGCGAACCGGTCGGCCGCGCTGGTGCGGGCGGTGCTGCCCAACCTGCGCGGCGCGCTGCTGAACGCCTCCTTCCTCACGCTGGCACTGGTGCTGGGCGAGTTCACGGTCGCCCAGTTGCTCGGTTACCAGCCGTTCGCGGTGTGGATCGTCACCGTCTCCGGCTCCCAGGCCCAGATGTCCGTCGCCGTCTCCGTGCTCAGCCTGCTCGTCACCTGGGCACTCCTCCTCGCGCTCGCCGCCGTCGGCGGACGCTCCCGTACCACCTCCCGGGGATGAAGCATGACCGTCACCGTTGTTGAACAGCAGGCCACCGCCGAACAGGCGGCGACCGTCGAATTCCGAGGGCTGCGCCGCGCGTTCGGCACGACCGTCGCGCTGGACGGTCTGGACCTGACCGTACGGCCGGGCGAGCTGCTCGCCCTGCTCGGCCCGTCCGGCTGCGGCAAGACCACCGCCCTGCGGATGCTGGCCGGGTTCGAGCACCCCGACTCCGGCTCGGTGCTGGTCGACGGCCAGGACGTCACCCGGGTCCCGGCCCACCGTCGCGACGCCGGGATGGTCTTCCAGTCGTACAGCCTCTTCCCGCACCTCAGCGTGGTCGACAACGTCGCCTTCGGACTGCGGATGCGCAAGGTCCGCACCACCGAACGACGGGCTCGGGCGGCCGAGCTGCTCGACCTGGTCGGGCTGGGCGACAAGGGTGAGCGGTTTCCGCACCAGTTGTCCGGCGGGCAGCAGCAGCGCGTCGCGCTCGCCCGGGCGCTCGCGCTGCGGCCCCGGGTGCTGCTGCTGGACGAGCCGCTGTCGGCGCTGGACGCCAAGGTGCGCCTGTCGCTGCGCGAGGAGATCCGCCGGCTCCAGCGGCAGTTGGACATCACCACCCTGTTCGTGACCCACGACCAGGAGGAGGCCCTGTCGACGGCTGACCGGGTCGCGGTGATGCGTGCCGGGCGGCTCGAACAGTGCGCCGAACCGGCCGAGTTGTACGGTCGTCCGGCCACCGCTTTCGTCGCGGAGTTCGTCGGCACGATGAGCCGGATCCCGGGTCGGCAGGCGGGGGGCGTGGTGGAGGTGCTGGGGCAGCGGCTGCCGGTCGACGGCGCGGCACCGGCCGGACGCGAGGTGGACGTGCTGGTGCGACCGGAGAACGTGCGGGTGCGGGCCGACCCGGACGGCACGGCATGTGTCGTGGCCACCGCGTTCCTCGGCGCCGTCGTCCGGGTCACCGCGCGGCTCGCCGACGGCACCGGGGTGAAGGCCGACCTGGCCGCGCACGAGGCCGCGGGGCTGGGGGCCGGGACCGCGGTCGAGGTGTCCCTGCCCGAGCGGCCCGTGCTGGTGGCCGACCGCGTGACCCGTTGAGGAAAGAGAACGACGTGACCCCCACCGATGATGTGACTCCCGAGAGCGACACGGGCCTTGGGAGCGAGGTGCCCCTCCCGCCCCGCGTCCCGCTCCAGGCAGTCCTGTTCGACATGGACGGCACGCTCGTCGACACCGAGCGGCTGTGGTGGGAGGCGGTCGAGCAGGTGGCCGGCCGGCCACTGACCGAGGCGGAGCGGCCGGAGGTGTTCGGCCGTGCGGTCGAGCACACGGCGCGATGGCTCGGCGCAGCCAGCGGCACGGCGGCCGACCCGGTCGCCGAACGGCTGCACCAGGCGTTCGCGGAGCGCGTGCGCGAGGGCGTCGTGCCCCGGCCGGGCGCCCTGGAGCTGCTCGACGCCCTGGTCCGGGACGGTGTGCCCACCGCGCTGGTGACCGCCTCCCCGCGGGCCGTCGCCGACCTCGTGCTGGACACCTTGGGCCGGGACCGCTTCGCCGTGTGCGTCACCGCCGACGACACCGGCCGCACCAAGCCCGCCCCGGACCCCTATCTGGCGGCCTGCCGGGCCCTCGGGGCGGATCCGGGCGCGTGTGTGGCCGTCGAGGACTCCCCGACCGGTGTCGGTTCGGCGGAGGCGGCCGGCTGCGCGGTCCTCGCCGTGCCGTCTCTGGCCCCGATCGGGGCGGCGCCGGGGCGGGTCGTGCGCGACAGCCTCGCCGGGGTCACCGTGGCGGATCTCAGATCGCTGCTGCCGACGGAACTGCGGGTGCTGAGCTGGAACCTGTGGCTCGGCGGCAGCCCGGTGGACGAGCACCGCGCCAAGCAGCTCAAGGCGATCACGGAGAGCGGCGCCGACGTGGTGGGGCTGCAGGAGACGGGCGGCACGGCCGCCGAGGAACTGGCCGAGGCCCTCGGCTGGCACCATCACCGGGCCGGCGAGAACCTCGGCATCCTCAGCCGCCGTCCGATCATCGCCCGCTTCGGCGACCCGGACGTCGGCTTCTACGGTGCGGCGGGCGCCCGGATCGCCCTCGGCCCGGACCGGGCGGCCGACGTCTGGACGGTCCACCTGCCCGCCTGGCCGTACGGCCCCTACCTGCGGGCCTTCGACGGGCTGCCGGAGGACGAGGTACTAGCCCGGGAGGGCGAACGGCTGACGATGATGCGCGACACGCTGCGCCGGATCGCCGAGGTGCGCCGGGAGTCCGTCCCGGTCGTCCTGGTCGGCGACTTCAACTGCCCCTCGCATCTGGACGGCTCCGGCATCGCGTGGCCGGTGACCCTGGCGGCCGAGGAGGCGGGGCTGCGGGACTCCTACCGGCAGGCCCACCCGGACTCGGTCGCCGAGCCCGGCCGCACGTGGTCGCCGGTGCACCCCCGGCACATGGACGGCGGCGGGCGCCCCGAGCCGCACGACCGTATCGACTTCGTCCTGCACGACGGCCGGGGCCTGCGGGTCGTCGACGCCCGTACGGTCGTCACCGGCACCCCGCGCCCCTGGCCCGACGTCTGCGGGAACGACTGGCCGTCGGACCACGCCGCGGTGCTCACCACGTTCGCGGTGACCGACGCGGCCGGTCGCTGATTCAGGACGCCGCGCAGGGCTGTCCGTTGAGGCTGAACGCGAACGGCTCGGAGTTGCTGTCCTGCCAGGAGGCGAGGAAGCCGAAGGAGAAGGAGCCGCCGGCGGCGACGGACCTGTTGTAGTCGGCGGCCGACGCGGTGACCCGGGTGCCGTTCTGGAAGAAGCCCGCGTCCCACATCTGCGTGACGCGCTGGCCGTCGCGGAAGGTCCAGGCGACCCGCCAGGAGTCGAGGGCGTCCTCGGTGGTGACGGTGACGGTGGCCTGGAACCCCTCGGGCCACTGGTTGACGAGGTGGTAGCGGGCCGAGCAGACCGGGTCCGCGACGGTGTCGCCGGTCCCGCCGGCGGCCGTGGGCGAGGAGGTGCCCTGGGGTTCGGGGTCGGGCCGGCCGGGCGCGGCGGCGGTGGACGGCGTGGTGGTGGCGGGGGTCGACCACCCCGGGGTGCGGGTGGCCGTGGGGTCCTGCGCGGTGGGCCCGTCCGTCGCGGGACCGGTCAGGGCGGGGCCGGGGCCGACCACGGGGGTGGTGTCGGCGGGGACGCCGGCGGCGGCGGTGTCGTCGGCGGAGCCGAACGGTATCAGGGACGCGGCGAGCGCCAGCAGCGACACCAGGACGGCGGCCGCGAGCAGCCCGTGGCGCAGTACCCGCGCCCGGCCGGCGTCCTCCCGGGCGGCCTCCGCGTCGGGGTCGGGTGTGTCGGTGCGGCCGGCGCCGAGACGGACCTCGGCGGCCCGGCGGCGGCGTTCCAGGTAGGCGAGGCCGCCCCAGCCGATGACGCCCTGGGCGAGCGCGGCGGGCAGGCCGCCGCCGTGCAGCCGCAGGCAGGCGGCGGCCTCCGCGCACTCCTGGCAGGTGGCGAGGTGGCGGGAGAGGTCCTCGGGCGTCTCGGCGGCCGGTGAGCGGGTGACGGCGTCCAGCAGCCTGATGTAGCTGCGGCACTCGGCGCCCATCGGCGCGTCGAGGTGGTTGCGGTGGCAGCGGTCCCGGAACAGGCCGCGTACCTGGTTGAGTTCCTCGGCCGCGGCGGCCGGGTCCAGTCCGAGCCGGCGGGCCACCGCGCGCAGCGGCAGCGCTTCCACCTCGGCGAGCCACAGCAGCGCCGCGTCGGGTTCCTGCATGTCGCGCAGGCCGCGCAGGGCGATGGGGCGGGTCGGCGGCGGGCCCGTGTAGCGGGCGGCGTGCGGGGAGTTGAGCCACAGCCGCAGCTCGGGGTCGAGTTTGTGGCCCTGTCCGGCGGCCTCCCAGTCGGCCGCGGTGGTGCGTACGGCGGTCAGCAGCAGGGGGATGCGGGGCAGGCGGGGTGAGCGGCGGCCGGTACCGCGCCGGGCCCCGTCCTCGGCGGCGCGTGCCTCGCGTATCCCGAGCGCGAAGGCCTCGCGGGCCAGTTGGTGGGCCGCGGTCGAGCCGGAGGTGCACAGGTCCGCGTAGGACAGAACGGCGTCCCAGCACTCGGTGAACAGCGCGGCCTCGGCGTCGTCCCTGGGGGTCGGCAGGTCGGGCATGGGTCTCCTGCATTTGAATGCGAGGTCAACTCACCATGTCGGCGATGGAGTTGGGGGGAACCTCGCGGCAGGGGCAGAGCTTTTCACGTTCTCTGCACAACTGACAAGCGGCCTGTTCGGATGTCAGCATCCACGGCCGGGACGGCGGTTGCCGTGCCGGCGAAGGGTCCGCGCCCGTACGCGCACCGGGTTCCGGTTCCGGCTCACGGTACGGACGCGGACGCCGTTTGTCTCGGTGTTCCCCGGGGTCACACCGTCGGCGTGGGCTCCAGGGCGGGCAGGCTGTCCATGAAGGAGCTGACGGAGAACACGGCGTGACCGGGACCGGGCGGGCCGTAGCCGGGGGGCGAGGAGAGGCCGAAGTCGTCCATCGTGGCGCGGTAGGCCTCCAGCAGCCGGATGTGGTACTCCAGCGGCGCACCCTGCGGGTTGGCCTTGCCGAGCGGGGTGGTGGGCTCGGGGCACCAGGTGGTGAAGCGCGGGGTGATGCCGTGCGACATGAAGAAGCGCAGGCCCTCCGTGGTGGAGGCGATGGCCTCGTCGACGGAGGTGAAGCCGAACGGCTCGGCCATCTCGACGCCCGCGACGAAGTTGGGGATGACGTTGCGCGCGCCGAAGACCTCGGCCGAGTCCAGGATCCGCCGGTGCCATTCGTCGCGGCCGACGTAGCGCTCCTTGCCGGGGCAGTACAGCTCGAACAGGCGGCGGTCCCACACCTCGTAGTTGGGGTGGTAGATCTGCACGCCGTAGTCCTTGAACCGCTGTACGTCGTCGCGCGGCAGGGCCTGGGCGACGACCTTGCCGATCCAGCGGCCGGGGAAGCGCTCCTCGATGGCCTTGGCGTAGTGGCCGTAGAAGTCGGCCTCGTCACGGCCGGCGACCGTCCTGGTGATGGCGCCGCCGGTGAGGGTGTAGGCGGTGGAGGTCTTCTGGGTGTCGTAGCGGTCGATGATCTCCAGCGCCTCCAGCACCTCCTCGACGTCCTTGACCCCGGTGTAGGGCCGGCCGGCGGCCTTGTGCTGTCGCCAGTTGTGGTTGATGTCGCAGTACTGGCACTCCTCCTTGGCGCCGAAGTACTGGCAGACCCGGAAGACGGTCAGATAGATGAGGTAGCCCCACTGGATGGTGGGGGCGACCTCCATGACGGACTTCCCGTTGGACAGCGTGTGCCGGTAGTACTCGGGCATCGGGGGCACGCCGACGTCGGCGATGCGCCGCCCGTCGAGATAGAGGCCGAGCAGTCCCGCGTCGTCGGCGGCCACCCGGTAGGGGGAGGCCGGGTTCACCCGCACGGAGACCACGGTGCGGCGCAGGTCGTACGGGCCGCCGGTGAGGATGATCTCCTCCGGCGGGCGGCGCAGCGCGGCCTCGCCCAGCTCGGGCAGGGTGCCGTGGTCGAAGGAGAAGATGAAGTACGACTTCGGCTTGACCTCGCCGCTCTCGTTGTCGCTCAGCGCGGAGGCGTCGAAGGCCACCCCGCCGCGCAGCAGGTCCTCCTTGAAGACGGCCTCCCGCGGCACATGCGGAAACCGCTCCATCAGATCCTCGACCAGCGCGGTACGGCTGCCCATCCGACTCTCCTCCCGGCTCAGGCGTACGACTCATCACGGTATGCCCCCGGGCCGGGGGACCGGCGAGGGGGGGCCCGGTGTCGAGGTACGTTCCTCGCGGGAACACTCGTGCGTCACATGTCTACGGGAGGGGCGACCCATGGCCGGGAGCGTGTCCAACTGGGCCGGCAACATCACCTACGCCGCCAAGGAGCTGCACCGTCCGCGCTCGGAGGCCGCCCTGCGCGCCGTGGTGGCGGGCGCCGACCGGGTGCGGGTGCTGGGCAGCGGGCACTCCTTCAACCGGATCGCCGAGCCGGGGCCGGGGGGCGTGCTGGTGGCGCTGGACGAGCTGCCGGCGCAGATCGACGTCGACGGCGCGGCCCGTACGGTGCGGGTGGGCGGCGGGGTGCGGTACGCCGAGCTGGCGCGCCGGGTGCACGCCCACGGGCTGGCGCTGGCGAACATGGCGTCGCTGCCGCACATCTCGGTGGCCGGCTCGGTGGCGACCGGGACGCACGGTTCGGGGGTCGGCAACGCTCCGCTCGCGGCCGCCGTACGGGAGGTGGAGATCGTCACGGCCGAGGGGGAGGTGGTGGCGGTCGGGCGGGGAGAGGAGCGGTTCGGCGCGGCGGTGACCTCGCTGGGCGCGCTGGGCGTGGTGACCGCGCTCACCCTGGATCTGGAGCCCGCCTACGAGGTGGAGCAGCATGTGTTCACGGAGCTTCCGGCGGCGGGGCTGGACTTCGAGGCGGTCGCGGGGGCGGCTTACAGCGTGAGCCTGTTCACCGACTGGCGGGAGCCGGGGTTCCGGCAGGTGTGGCTGAAGCGGCGCACCGACCAGCCGCTGCGGGACTTCCCGTGGGCGGTGCCCGCCACGGAGCGGCTGCACCCGGTGCCGGGGATGCCGGCGCGGAACTGCACGGAGCAGTTCGGGGTGGCGGGGCCGTGGCACGAGCGGCTGCCGCACTTCCGGGCGGACTTCACGCCGAGCAACGGGCGGGAGCTGCAGAGCGAGTACCTGATGGCGCGGTCGACGGCCGTCGACATGCTGGATGCGATCGGCGGGATCCGGGAGACGGTCGCCCCCGTGCTGCAGACCTGCGAGGTGCGTACCGTCGCCGCCGACGAGCAGTGGCTGAGCCCGGCCCACGGGCGGGACTCGGTCGCCGTGCACTTCACCTGGGTCGCTGACACGGAGGCCGTGCTGCCGGTCGTGCGGGAGCTGGAGGCGGTGCTGGCGCCGTTCGGGGCGCGGCCGCACTGGGGGAAGGTGTTCGAGATGCCGGCCGCGGTCGTCCGCGGGCTGTATGCACGATGCGACGATTACGCGGCGGTCGTCCGTGAGCTGGATCCGGCCGGCAAGTTCACCAACGCGTTCGTGGGCGGTCTGCTGGGTGACTGACTTTATAAAGCCCCTTTCCTAACCCCTTGTAGAAAGCTGCCGCACACCATAGCCTGGCGCGGCGCCGGAGCGATGCCGCCCGGCTCGGCATGGGAAGGGATGGGGCAGCCCGGTGAAGCGCACATCACGCGACATCCGCACCGCGAACCGCTACGAGGTGCTGCGCCAGATCATCGCCCGGTCACCCACCTCCCGGCAGGAGCTGGCGGCCGCCACCGGTCTCTCGCTGGCCACGGTCGCCACCCTCGTCGGGGAGCTGCTCGACCTGCGGATGATCACCGAGGTCGGGTTCGAGGACTCGGCCGGGGGCCGCCCGCGGGGCCTGGTCGCGGTCAACGCGGCGGGCGGCGCGCTCATCGGCGTCGACATCGCGGAGACGTACGTCCATGTCGAGCTGTTCGACCTGGCACTGAACGTCCTGGCCCGCGCCGAGGAGGACGTCAGCCCGGGCGAGAACCTGCCCGGGCAGGTGGTCGGCCATGTCGCCGCGGCCGTCGGCTCGGTGGTGGCGCAGGCCGGGGTCGAGGGTGCCCGGGTGCTGGGCGTCGGCGTGAGCGTGCCGGGCCAGGTGGACCGGGCGACGGGACGCGCGGAGTACGCGCCCAACTGGGACTGGCACGACGTGCCGCTGCTCGACCTGCTGACCGAGCACCTCGCCTATCCGCTGTACCTGGACAATCCGCTGCGCGCCAGCGCGGTGGCCGAGCTGTGGTTCGGGGCCGCCCGGGGTCGCGGTGACGCCGTGGTGGTCAACCTCGGGACCGGGGTGGGCGCCGGGCTGATCCTCGGCGGCGGGCTGCACCGGGGCGTCAGCAACAGCGCCGGCGAGTGGGGCCACACCACGATCGTGCTGGACGGCCGGCTGTGCCGGTGCGGCAAGCACGGCTGTGTGGAGGCGTACGTCGGCGCGTCCGGCATCATGCTGAGCCTGCGCGAGCTGAGCCCGGACAGCGCGCTGCTGTGCCCCGAGGACCAGACGGCCACCATCGCCGCGCTGGCGCGCGCTCTGCGCGAGCACGACCCGGTGGCGCGCAAGGTCGTCCGCGACACCGTGCGCTACCTGGGCGCGGGCATCGCCAACCTGGTCAACCTGTTCAACCCCGAGGTGATCGTCCTCAGCAGCTGGGTCGCCACCGCCCTGGGCGAACCCCTGCTCACCGAAGTGCGCGAGGCCGTCGCCCGGCACGCGCTGAAGCGGCCGCTGGCCGCCACCGAGATCGTCCTCTCCCCGATCCCCAGCGACCCGGTGTGCCTGGGCGCGGCGACGTTCGCGCTCGAAGGGGCTCTGCAGGCGGTCGGGCAGAGGGCAGCGCAGCGCACCACCCCCACGAGGAGCCGCACCGCACCGCCTTCATGACAGGGAAGGGACGCAGACTTGACGCGCACCACCGGAGCCACGCTCGCGACGGCCGCCGCACTGGCCGTCACCGCAACCCTGATGACGGCCCCGTCCGCCACCGCGACGACCACGACCACCACGCACGCCTCCGCGCCCGCGGCGGAGGTCTCCCCCCACGCCGCCCAGACCATCGACAACATCGGGGCCTCCGGCGCCTGGTGGGTCAACGACCTCGCCCGCTTCGACCCGAAGGTCCGGGCCCGGGTCGCGCGGCTCCTCTTCTCCAGGCAGGGGTTGCACCTGAGCTCGTACCGCTACAACATCGGCGGCGGGGGCACCGGCGTGACCTACGCGCCCCGCGCGCCCGAGGACTTCCTCGCCGAGGACGGGACGTACGACTGGAGCCGGGACAAGGCCGGCCGGACCTTCCTGTACTACGCCGCGCGGTACGGCGTGCGGGACCTGATCGGCTTCGTCAACAGCGCGCCCGCCGCGTGGAAGACCAACGGCAAGAGCTGCGGGGGCTACCTGAAGGCGGAGAACGAACAGGACTTCGCCCGGTACGTCGCCGACATCACCGACCACTTCGCCCGGCAGGGCGTCCGGCTGGACCACATCAGCCCCTTCAACGAGCCGACCAACAGCTTCGACGGCTGCGGTCAGGAGGGCATGCTGGTGCCGGTCGAGCAACGCGACGACATCGTCAGGGCGTTGGGCGCCGAGCAGGAACGGCGCGGACAGCGCACCGGCATCATCGCCGATGAGTCGACCAGCACGGTGAAGTTCAACGACGAGGTCCCGCGGTGGATCGACCAGCCGGGCACCGCACAGTACGTCGACCGGCTGGCGCACCACACGTACGACAACCCGGGTGACGCCGACCGGGCGAAGGTCCACGAGACCGCCAGGGCGGCCGGCATCGCCTCCTGGTCCACGGAGATCTGCTGCTTCGGCAAGGGCGGCACCGGCTGGGCGCAGGAGTACGACCCGACGATCGACGGCGGGCTGAACCTGTCCCGGATCATCTACAAGGACTTCGCGATCGCCCATGACTCGGCGTTCCAGTGGTGGGTGGCGCTGTCGGAGATGATCGGCAGCGACCCCCACTCGCGCAACGACCAGGGCTGGAACGACGGCCTGATCTACTACGACCCGGACTACGCGGCCAACGGCAACCAGACGCTGTACTTCACCAAGCGCTACTACGCGCTCGGCCAGTACAGCCGGTTCGTCCGGCCGGGCTCGGTCGCCCACGACGTGACGGGGCTGCCGGCCGGTGTCGAGGTCTCGGCGTACGACCGCGGCGGGCAGTGGGTGGCCGTGGTCAACAACCACAACTCGACCGACACGGCGCTGAACCTGCACTTCAACAGCAAGACGCCCCGGGCCGCGGTCCGGGCGGTGCGGACGTCCGCCGAGGAGAACTGGGCGCGGGTGGCCGAACCGTCGCTCGCGCGGGGCACTCTGTCGACGACGCTCGCGGCCCGCTCGGTCACCACGTTCGTCCTGGACCAGAAACGGCACAGCGCTCCGACGGCGTTGACCGGCGCGCTGGTCGGCGCGCAGTCCGGCAAGTGCCTCACCGCTGACGCCTCCGGGGCCGCCCTGGCGGGCTGTACGGGCGACGCGGCCCAGTCCTGGTCGTACGACGCGCGAGGTGCCCTGAAGGGCTCGCAGGGCTATCTGACGGCCGGGAGCGGCGGGTTGACGGCGACCGCCTCGTTCACCGGGGCCGCCGGGCAGCGATGGCTGCTCAACGGCAACGGGCAGATCGTCAGCGAGGCGTCGGGCAAGTGTCTCGACGTCAGCGGGCGGTCCACCGCCGACGGAGCCCGGGTGATCGTCTACAGCTGCACGGGTGGGGACAATCAGGCCTGGTCACGCGAGTGACGGCCTCCTGAGCCGGGGGCCGCCGGCCCCTCCCTGACCCGGCGGCCCTCTCCCCGCCCGGCCTCGCGGGTGTTCGTCATCCCGAACCGGACGCAACGTTTCGACCCGCCTTCGTCCAACCCCTTGCCGAAGCCTTAGCCGAAGGTTAACGTCCCGCACCGCAAGCCCCGTTCGAGCCACCCGGCGGTCAAGCCGTGGAGCCGCAGCCGTAATCGAGACAAGGACGTCAGCATGTCGGCAATGAGCAACAGCAACTGGTCCCGCCGATCACTGTTCCGGGCCGCCGCGGGCATGGCAGCCGCCGGCACGCTGGCCGCCTGCGGCGGCAACAACGGCCGCGGCGGGTCGGGTTCGGGCACGGGCCTGACCCAGTACTTCCACGCCTACGGAGAGGCCGGCACCGAGCAGGCGATCAAGAAGTACGCCAAGGCCTACCAGGGCGCCGACGTGACGACGCAGTGGATCACCGGTTCCAACTTCGAGAGCAAGCTGTTCGCGTCCCTGCTGACCGACCAGGCGCCGGACCTGTTCGAGTTCCACCCGCAGATCCAGCTCATCAAGAGCGGGCAGGTGGCGGACCTGACCGACCTCGTCACGCCGGTCAAGGACGACTTCAACCAGGCGGACATCGCCTCGCACACGGTGGACGGCAAGATCTACGGCGTCCGCATGATCGACGACCCGCAGTTCTTCTTCTACCGCAAGTCGATGCTGGAGAAGGCCGGCATACAGCCCCCACAGACCCTGGAGGAGCTGATGGAGGCCGCCGACAAGCTCACCACCAGCAAGGTCAAGGGCCTGTTCCTGGGCAACGACCTGCACGCCGTCATCCAGCCGCTGATCTACGCGGCCGGCGCCGACACCCTGAACGACAAGAACGAGATCGCCTACCACACGGACGGTGTCGTCCAGGGCCTGAAGACACTGCGCAAGATCTTCACCAGCGGCAACCTGCTGCTGGACGCCCCGGCCGACTTCTGGGACCCCTCCGCGCTCAACCAGGGCCTGTGCGCCATCCAGTGGTGCGGCATGTGGGCGATGCCGCAGTTCCAGCAGGCGCTCGGCGACGACCTCGGCATCATGCCGTTCCCGAAGGTCTCCGACGCGGGCAAGCCGGCCGTCTACAACGGCGGCTGGTCGATGTTCGTCAACGCCAAGAGCAAGAACGTCGACGCGGCCAAGGAGTACGTGAAGTGGCTGTGGATCGACCAGAAGCAGTACCAGGAGGACTGGGCCCTGTCCTACGGCTTCCACATCCCGCCACGCACCTCCATCGCGCAGAGCGCCGAGAAGCTGAAGTCGGGCCTGCCGGCCGAGGGCGTGCGGCTCTTCAACGAGTTCGGCCACTTCGACCGGATCGGCTGGACCCAGGCGATGATCACCGCGACCGAGGACGTCTTCGCCAACTGCGTCCGCAAGGGCGGTGACCCGGAGGCCGAACTCGACAAGTGCGACGCGAAGGTCGACGCCGAGCTGAAGAAGCTCTTCGGATAGGGCACCGGACGGACTGACGCGATGTCGACCACCACCAAGCTCGACCCGGCGCTCCCCGCCCCGGCCCAGGCCCCCCGGGCCCGGCCGCGGCGGGGGCTGCGGGGCAGCAGCACCTTCAACTTCTGGCTCTTCACCGGCCCGTTCCTCGCCGGCCTGCTGATCTTCGTCTACGTGCCCATCGGCTGGAGCCTCTGGCTGAGCTTCTTCGAGGCCCGGTTCACCGTCACGCCCAGCGAGTTCGTCGGTTTCGACAACTACCGGCAGATGCTGGGCAACGAGGACTTCATGGGCTCGCTGGTCACCTTCACCGTCTTCGCCGCGATCATCGTGCCCACCACCTGGGCGCTGTCGCTGGGACTGGCACTGCTGGTGAACCGGCTGCGGTTCATGCGGGCGTTCTTCCGGTCGGTGTTCTTCCTGCCGACGGCGTGCAGCTACGTCGCGGCCTCGCTGATCTGGAAGATGTCCCTCTTCAACGGGGTCCGCTTCGGCCTCGCCAACACCGTGCTCGGCTGGTTCGGCGTGGAGAACGTCGCCTGGCTCGCCAACCCCGACCCGCCGTGGTACTGGCTGGTCATCGTCACCGCCCGGCTCTGGCTGCAGTCCGGCTTCTACATGATCCTCTTCCTGGCCGCGCTGCAGAACATCCCGGGCGAGCTGTACGAGGCCGCCGCGATCGACGGCGCCAAGCCGGGCTGGCAGACGTTCCGGCACATCACACTGCCCCAGCTGCGCGCCACCTCGACGGCCGTGATCCTGCTGCTGCTCGTGGCCGCCTACCAGGCCTTCGACGAGTTCTTCAACCTGCTCAACCGCACCACCTGGGGCCGGCCGCCCCTGGTCGAGCTGTACTACACCGCCCTCGGCCAGGAGCAGGACTACGGGCGCGGCAGCGCGGGCGCCGTGATCCTCACCCTGCTGATCTGCGTAGTGACCCTGTTCCAGGGCCGGATCATGGGCTTCGGAAGGGGTGACGAGTCCAAGTGACGACGACCGCACCAGAGACCGACCGGGCGGCCGGCGGGCCGCGCGGCAACCGGCGCGGCGGGGTGATGGGCTCCACCGGCCTGTACGTCGCCACCGGCGTCGCCGCCGCGCTGTTCCTGGTCCCGTTCTATCTGCTGATCCGCAACTCGCTCTCCACCGACCCGGAGATCACCGGCGAGAACTGGAAGTTCTTCCCCACCGACATCCAGTGGGGGAACATCACCGAGCCGTTCGAGGACACCACGGTCGACTTCGGCCAGTCGATGGGGAACTCGCTGATCGTCGGCGTCCTGCACACGGTCGGCGTGCTGCTGGTCTGCTCGCTCGCCGGTTACGGCCTCGCCCGGATCCCCTACCGGCACGCCAACAAGATCTTCTACGCGGTGCTGGTGACCCTGATGGTCCCCGCGGCCGTCACCTTCGTGCCCAGCTTCGTGCTGGTGTCGTCGCTGGGCTGGGTGGACTCCTACCGGGGCCTGATCGTCCCCGGCCTGTTCAGCGGTTTCACCTGCTTCCTCTTCCGGCAGTACTTCCTGGGATTCCCCAGGGAGCTGGAGGAGGCGGCGCGCGTGGACGGACTCGGCTACTGGGGCGCGTACTGGCGGGTCGTCGTGCCCAACTCGCTGAACTTCTTCGCGGCCATCGCGACGATCACCTTCATCAACGGCTGGAACGCCTTCCTGTGGCCGCTGGTCATCGGGCAGGACCCCAGCGCCTGGACGGTGCAGGTGGCGCTGTCGTCGTACATGACCAACCAGACCGTCAACTACCACCTGATCTTCATGGCCACGGCCATTTCCATCCTGCCCCTGCTGTTCGTGTTCCTCTTCCTCCAGCGCTGGCTGGTGCAGGGGATCGCGCAGACCGGCATCAAGGGCTGACCTAGGAGACCGATGTCTTTCCGCACGACCACGGCCATCGATTACGTCGAGGACGTCTCCCCCGGCTCGGGAGCGCTGCCACCGCGCTCCTGGTACGCCTCCTCCGACGCCAAGTCGCTGTCGCTGAACGGCACCTGGCGGTTCAGACTGTCCCAGGCGGCGGACGCCGAGGACGACTCGTTCGCGGCGGACGGCCGGGAAAGCGGGGACTGGGCCGAGGTCGCCGTCCCGGGCCACTGGGTGCTGCAGGGGCACGGCTCCCCCATCTACACCAACCACCTCTACCCCTTCCCCGTCGACCCGCCCCGGGTGCCCACGGAGAACCCCACCGGCGACCACGTCCGCGTCTTCGACCTGCCCGCCGACTGGCCGGACCTCACCGACGGCGGTGCCGTGCTGCGCTTCGACGGCGTGGAGTCCTGCGCCCGCGTCTGGCTGAACGGCACGGACGTCGGCGAGTTCAAGGGCTCCCGGCTGCCGCACGAGTTCGCGGTCGGCCATCTGCTGAAGCCGGCCGGCAACGTCCTGGCGGTACGCGTCCACCAGTGGTCCGCAGGCTCCTACCTGGAGGACCAGGACCAGTGGTGGCTGCCCGGCATCTTCCGCGACGTGACACTGCTGCACCGCCCGGCGGGCTCGGCGCTCGACTTCTTCGTGCACGCGTCCTACGACCACACCACCGGTCAGGGCACGCTGCGGGTCGACTCCGACGTCGACGGCCGGGTGACCGTCCCGGATCTCGGCATCGACATCGCCACCGGCGAGGCCGCGACCGCCACCGTCCGGCCGTGGACGGCCGAGACGCCGAAGCTGTACGACGGCGTGCTCGCCACCGAGGGCGAACGGGTGCGGCTGCGCATCGGCTTCCGCACGGTCGCCCTGGAGGACGGCCTGATCAAGGTCAACGGCAGGCCGATCCTCTTCAAGGGGGTCAACCGGCACGAGTGGCACCCCGAGAAGGGCCGCGCGCTCGACCTGGCGACCATGCGCGAGGACGTGCTGCTGATGAAACGGCACAACGTCAACGCGGTCCGCACCTCGCACTACCCGCCGCACCCCGCCTTCCTCGACCTGTGCGACGAGTACGGCCTGTGGGTGATCGACGAGTGCGATCTGGAGACCCACGGCTTCGTCGAGCAGGACTGGCGGGACAACCCCGTCGACGACGACCGCTGGACGCCGGCGCTCCTGGACCGCGCCGCCCGCATGGTCGAGCGGGACAAGAACCACCCGTCGGTGATCGTCTGGTCGCTCGGCAACGAGGCCGGCACGGGCCGGGGCCTGACGGCGATGGCCGAGTGGATCCGCGGCCGCGACGCCTCCCGGCTGCTGCACTACGAGGGCGACCCCGACTGCCGGGACACGGACGTGTACTCGCGCATGTACGCCTCCCACGAGGAGGTCGAGCGGATCGGCCGCCGCCTGGACGGCGGCACCCACAAGCGGCGCGGACTGCCGTTCATCCTCTGCGAGTACGCGCACGCCATGGGCAACGGGCCCGGCGGGCTCGCCGACTACCAGCGGATCTTCGAGGCGCACGAGCGGCTGCAGGGCGCGTTCGTCTGGGAGTGGATCGACCACGGCATCGAGGACGACCGCCACGGCTTCGCCTACGGGGGCGACTTCGGCGAGGAACTGCACGACGGGAACTTCGTCTGCGACGGCCTGGTGTTCCCGGACCGGACGCCGTCGCCCGGTCTGGTCGAGTACAAGAAGGTGATCGAGCCGGTCGCGATCGAAGGCGACGGCCCCCGCGGCACGGTCCGCGTCACCAACAAGCAGGACTTCGCCGACCTGTCGGCGCTCCGCTTCGAGTGGGCGTTCCAGGTGGACGGGGAGACCGCGGAGTCGGGCGGTCTGTCCGTCCCGGTGCTGGCGGCGGGCGGGTCGGCCGAGGTGAAGCTGCCCGAGCCGCCGGCGGAGGTCCCGCCGGGCGCGGAGACGGCGTGGACGGTCCGGGCGGTGCTCGCCGAGGACACCGCGTGGGCCGGGCGCGGTCATGTGGTGGCGTGGGGCCGGCTGCCCGTCGCCGCACGCGCGGTGCCGTCGGTGGCGGCGACCGACGGGCCGGTCGTGGCGGACGGGGTGATCACGCTGGGCCCGGCCGCGTTCGACGCGCGCACCGGTGCCCTGCGGAGCATCGGGTCGGTGCCGGTGACCGGGCTGCGGCTGGACGTGTGGCGGGCGCCCACCGACAACGACGACGGCGCGCCCTGGCAGTCGGACGTCCGGCACGGGCTGCTGTGGCGCAAGCTCGGCCTGCACCGCATGCGGCACCGGCTCGACGCGGTCGAGACCGGCGACGACGCGCTGACGGTCCGCACCCGGGTGGCGCCCGCCGCCTGGGAGCTGGGTCTGTCGACCGTCTACCGCTGGACGTCGGACGGCAACCGGCTGCGGCTGACGGTGTCGGTGGCGCCGGAGGGCGACTGGACGGTGCCGCTGCCCCGGCTGGGCGTCCGGTTCGGTCTGCCGGGTTCGGCGGACGCGGTGCGGTGGTTCGGCGGCGGGCCCGGTGAGGCCTATCCGGACAGCAGGACGGCGTCGATGGTCGGCAGTTGGCGGTCGACCGTGGACGATCTGCAGACGCCGTACGTCCGTCCGCAGGAGAACGGCGCCCGCGCCGACGTGCGCTGGGCGGAGCTCGGCGGCCTGCGGGTGGAGGGCGATCCCGCGTTCTGGTTCACCGCCCGCCGCTGGACCACCGAGCAGTTGGACGCCGCCCGGCACCGCACGGACCTGGTGCCGGGGGAGACGGTGTGGGTCAACCTCGATCACGGCCAGCACGGCGTCGGCTCCCAGTCCTGCGGCCCCGGCCCGTTGCCGCGGTACTTCCTGACCGTCGCTCCCGCCGAGTTCTCGTTCGTCTTCTCCACGGCCGGCTGATCTCCGCTCCCCCTGTTCTCCTGTCCTCCAGGGCCTCCCCCCACGGGAAGGGCGGCGTACCGGGCCGTCGATCGGGCCGCCCGGTACGCCCGCCGGAGACAGACGCCGTATGCTGAGGTTGTTCTACTTCAATGCGAACAATCCCAGGGGGGGCGATGATGAACACGAGAGGCAGGGCCGCACTGGCGGGTCTGCCGTTCGGGGCGGTGGCCGTCGGCTACGTCGCGGTGTTCCTGGCCCGGTACGACCGGCTGCCGGAGCGGATGGCCACGCACTACTCGGGGGACGGCTCGGCGGACGGCTTCATGAGCCGGGCCGGGGCGTTGTGGCTCGGTGGCGGGCTGCTCGTCGGGCTGGGCGTGCTGTTCACCCTGCTGACGCTCAGGGCAGGCGGCTCGGCGGGGTCCCGGCTCACTGCGGCGACCGCCGTCGGCACGGCCGTCACGGTCGGGTATCCGCTCCTCGGGATCGTCCTGGTCAACACGGACATCGACGATCCGGCCCGGGCCGGCATGCCGCTGTGGCACCTGGCCGTCCTGGTCCCGGCGGCCCTGGCCGCGGGCGCCGCGGCCTGGTGGGTGATCGGCGCCGGCCCGGAGCCGGCCGGCCGCCCCGCGTCGCCCACGCTGCCGCTGGCCGACGGCGAGGCGGCGGCCTGGAGCCGCTCGACGTCCTCCCGAGCCCTGTTGCCGGCCGCCGCCGTGATCGCGCTCTGCGGGGTGTCCGGCCTGGTGGCGGGCCCCTGGTGGGCAGGGGCGGTGCCGCTCGTCCTCAGCCTGCTCTGCCTGGCCTTCGCGCGGGTCCGGGTCACCGTCGACCGGCGCGGTCTGACGGTCGCCTCCGCGGTGCTGCCCGGGCCGCGGCTGACGGTACCGCTCGACCGCGTCGCCGACGCCGCGAGCGTCCAGGTCGACGCGATGGGCGACTTCGGCGGCTGGGGCTACCGGATCCGCCCCCACAAGCGGGGCGTGGTGCTGCGTTCGGGCGAGGCGCTGGCGGTCCGCACGGCCGACGGCCCGGAGTACGTCGTCACCGTGGACGACGCGGCGACGGCGGCCGCGCTGCTCAACGGCCTGGTCGAACGCCGCGCACGGGAGCGTGGCTAGCGATGCTGTTCCGCGTGCTGCCCGACTCGCCGGTGCCGCTGGGCGAGCAGATCGCCGCCTGTGTGCGCGGTGCCATCGCCGACGGCACCGCCACGCCCGGCGAACGGCTGCCGCCCGCCCGGGAGGTCGCCGCGTCGCTGGGCGTCAATGTGCACACGGTGCTGCGCGGCTACGGGCGGCTGCGCGACGAGGGCCTGATCGAGCTGCGGCGCGGCCGCGGGGCGGCGATCACCGCCGGGCCCGGCGTCGTCGACCGGGCCCGTCTCACCGAGGGCGTGCACCGGCTGGTCTCCCAGGCCCGCCGGCTCGGCCTGACGGACCAGGAGTTCCTGTCCCTGGTCCGCGACGGCCTGACCGGGGCCCCGGTCGCCCCGCCGGCCGCGCCCGGGGCATGACCCACGGGCGTCAGCGCGCCCCCCGGTGGTCACGGTCGTAGGCGGCCAGCACCTCGCACCGGGTACCGCCGGTGCGCAGGAAGCGCACGTCGAGGGTCGCGGCGACGTCGTCCAGGGCGGCGGCGAGCACGGCCGCCGCCCTGCGCACGCCCGGGTCGGCGGACCGCCGTCCCCGGTCGGCGAGTTCGGCGGCGTGGCCGATCGCGCCGGCCAGCGCGGTGTCTCCGGATCCGTCGTGGAAGTAGTACGACTCCGGGTACTGGGCGAAGTCCACGCTGACCCGGGCGATGTCGGCGGCCAGCCCGTGCAGCTCGGCGGCCTCCGGCCCGGCGTCCGTCTCCCCGGTTTCGCGGGCCGCCCGGCGCATCTGCCGGATGCGCAGCGCCAGCGTGCGCCGCCGGGCCAGCGCGGGGAAGATGCCGAGCACCCAGGAGACGGTGGCGGTCAGCAGCGCGAACCCGACCAGTGCCTCCAGCGGCGCGACGATCCGCAGCCAGTCCCGGGCGGGCGCGATGTCGCCGAGGCCGAGCGTGCCGAGGTTCACCAGGGAGACGTACAGGGCGTCCACCGGCCGTGAGTGCCGCTCCGCCTCCAGCTCGCCGGAGAAGACGAAGCCGTGCGGCATGTGCGGCCAGTACACCATCGCCCAGCCCACGGCGACGCCGCCGGCCCACATCGCCACCACGCAGCCCATGCCGAGCGGTCCTGCCACCCCCGCCGAGCCGCCACCGCGCCGGCCCCGCGCGGACAGCCGCCACAGTGTCATCATCACCGCCCGGCTCAGTCCGCCGTGCCGGGTCGGGTGCCACAGCGTGTGGAACACGTCCCGCAGGATGATCATCACGATGACCGCGCCGACCAGCGTGACCACCCAGTTCATGCGCCCTCCTCGACCCGACCGGCAAGGGCACCAGCATGCGGTCGCCCGGACATCCGCACCGAGCACATCCGCACGGTGTCCCCACCGGCCGGGCGCGAGCGGCGGACCGGGGCAGACCGCCGCCGTACGGCCGGTCAGCGACCACGTGCCCGGTCCCGGCTCACTCGTTGCGCAGCACTTGGGCGATGGTCAGCCGTCCCGCTCGCCGGGCGGGCACGTAGGCCCCCGCCACCGCGATGACCACCCCGGCCGACGCGAGGCCGCCCAGCGCCGGAGCACGCCACACGTCGGTCATGTACGCCGGGAGGCTCATGTCCACCGCATCGGCCATGCGCGGCACGACCAGTTCGTATCCCGCGATGCCCAGGGGGACGCCGAGGAGCGAGCCGATCGCACCGAGGACCGCCATCGAGGTCACCGTCATCGCGGTCGCCTGCCCCGGCGTCATACCGATGGACTTCAGCATGCCCAGGTCGCGCCGCCGGTCACGGGTGTTGAGGACGGCCGTGTTGAAGACGCCGAGGGCGGCGACGGACGCGAGCAGCAGGGTGAGAGCGCCGGCGGAGCCGACGACGGTCGCGGTGACGGCGTTGCCGCCCCGCGGGTGCGGGCTGAGCGCGGGGTCGACGGCTCGGGCCGCGCGGGCGTAGGCGGCGGGATCGGTGCCGTCGCGCAGCCGTACGTGGTAGGCGATGGGTTTCTCCGCGGGGGCCAGCCGGGCGAAGGTGGGCCAGTCCGTGACCAGCATCCGCGCGTCGCTCGCCATGAACTCCCCGACGATCAGCAGCCGTTCACCGCGTCCGCCCTTCTCCAGCCGGATCCGGTCGCCGATCCGCAGGCCGTTCTGCCGCAGGAAGGCGGACCCGGCGACGGCCTCACCGGGCGAGCGCGTCCAGCGCCCCCCGGTCAGCACGCTGTCCAGCCGGGGGCGGTCCCCGCGACGCCCCTCCAGCATCACCTTGTACGCGGACCCGGTCATGCTCACCTCCACATCGCCCCGGGCGGTGACCTCCGTCGCGGTAGTGGGTCGCGTAGACCGTGACCTGGTAGGCGTCCCGTCCGGCGCTGCCCAGCCGGTTCATGGTGGTCGCCAGGCCGGTCGCGAAGGTGACCGTGGTGACGCCGAGGACGACGGCGGCCAGGGTGAGGGCGCTGCGGCCGGGCCGCGCGAACGGCAGCCCCAGGCCCAGGCTCACCGGGCGCGGCAGCCGGCTTCCCGCGAGCCGGAGCTGGACGCCGCGGGCGCGTGCGGTTCCGGGAGCGCTGCCCGCGCTGATCGCCCGCGCCGCCGCAGGACGGCGTGGAGGCCGTGTCGATGGCGCGGCGGCTCTGCCCGGACGTCGTGCTGATGGACATCCGGATGCCCACCATGGACGGACTGGACGCCACCCGCCGCATCCTGGCCCGGTCCCGCGACTGCCGGGTGCTGATGCTGACCACCTTCGACCTGGACCGCTATGTGTACACGGCCCTGTCGATCGGGGCGAGCGGTTTCCTCCTCAAGGACGTCACACCGGAGCACCTGGTGGCGGCCGTACGCCTGGTCGGCACGGGTGACGCGCTGCTGGCCCCGTCCATCACCCGCCGTCTGGTGGAACGCTACGCCGCGGAACCGGAGGCCGGCCCGTCCGCAGGCACCGCCGCGCTGGCGACGCTGACGCCCCGCGAGCGGGAGGTCCTCACGCTTCTCGGCCGCGGTCTGTCCAACGCGGAACTCGCGGCCCGGCTGACCCTGAGCGAGGCCACCGTGAAGTCCCATGTCGCCCGCATCTTCGCCAAGTCAGGGCTGCGGGACCGCGCGCAGGCGGTGGTGCTGGCGTACGAGACCGGACTGGTCAGGCCGGGCCGCTAGGCGGCCGGACGCGGGGCCCTCTATCTTTCCCGGGTGCTCTAGGTTTTCCTCCCGGGAGTCGGAGATCGTATGGCCCGCGCTGGACTCACCGCCGACCGCATCACGGCGGCGGCCGCCGACCTCGCCGACGAGGTGGGCTTCGACCGGGTCACGCTGTCCGCGCTGGCCAGGCGCTTCGGCGTGCGGGACGCGAGTCTGTACTCGCACGTGCGCGGCCTGGGGGATCTGCGGGCACGGGTCGCGCTGCTGGCCGGCGGCGAGATGGTCGACCGGATCGCCGCGGCGGTGGACGGGCGCACCGGCCGGGAGGCGCTGGCCGCGTTCGCCGGCGCCTACCGCTCGTACGCCCTGGAGCGGCCCGGACGGTACGCGGCGACCCAGAGCCGCGTCGACCCCGACCCGGTGGCCGGCTCCCTCGTGATGCGCCGCACCGCCGACTTCGTCTACGGTCTGCTGCGCCCCTACGGCCTGGCGGAACCCGACCTCACCGACGCCGTGCGGCTGCTGCGCAGCACCTTCCACGGCTACTGCGTCCTGGAGTCGTCGGGCGGCTTCGACGCACCCCGCGATGTCCAGCGGTCCTGGGACCGGGCCGTCGACGCCCTGCACGTCACGCTGCTGCACTGGCCGCGGGACGGACAGCCCACGGACCTCTGAGCCGGCCGGTGCCCGCCCGGCCCGCACCGGCGCCCGCCCGGCGGCGCTCCGGTGGCGGCACCGCACGCGATGGTGCGGTGCCGCTCCACGCCGCTGACCGGTGCGGGCCGATGCGGGCCGGGGCGGCGGATGGCGGCCGGGGCGTCGCCGCCGACGCGCGGGTCAGCCCAGCGGCAGCGGGGCCGGGGCCGCCGGGGCGACGCCCGCCACGCGGAAGTTGTCGGCGTGCTGGAAGGTGAACCGCTCCCAGGTGGCGACGCTGTCCGAGCGGGCGCGCAGCAGACCGGCGTCCGCGCCGGTGTAGTTGGCCTCCACGGCGACGTACCTGCCGTTGCTCGCCGCCTTCAGGGCGTAGTTCTGCGCGCCCTGCGGGACCAGGGTGTAGCGCTCCCACCCGTGCGGGACCTCGGTGCGGGCGCGGAGCATGCCCTCGTAGGCGCCGGTCTCGTTGTTCTCGGTGCTGACGTACAGGCCGTTGGCGACGGACCGCAGGGACACCGTGGTACCGGCGTCGCCGGTGTGCAGGGTGAACTGCTCCCAGCTGCCCTCCGCGGTGTCGCTGCGGGCGCGCAGCGCGCCCTCCCGGGTGCCGGTGGCGTTCAGTTCGGCGGCGACGTACTTGCCGTTGACGAGCGACTTCAGGGACCAGCGGGCGACGTGGGCGCCGATCCAGTCCGTGATGTCGTCCAGGCGGGTCTCGACGGCACCGCGCGCGGTCGCGTCCGAGCCGAGGCAGCCGCCCTGCCAGGAACGGCTGTTGACGGCGACCAGTTCCCCGGTGCCGGTCCGGACCGCCGGACCGCCGGCGTCGCCCTGACAGACCGCGCCGCTCTGTGTGTCGATGTCCAGTTCTCCGCTGCGGGTGCCGGTGACGGTGAACGCGCCGGTGTGCGGGCGGTCGGGCACCCAGGTGTCGTGGGTGCGGCCGTAGCCGGCGACCGTCAGCTCCTCGCCGGCCGCCGGCGCCTGGGCGCCGAGGGTCGCCGGGGCGATGTCGCGGACCGGTGCGGACAGCCGCGCCAGGACCAGGTCCCGGTCCGCCCGGGGCACCAGTTCCACGACGTCGCGGACCTGCCCGGGCGTGCCGCTCGCACCGGTGCGGCCCACGACGGCCCTGGTGGGCAGCGGGGGCGCGCCCGCGGCGACCGTCGTGGGCTGCGCGGGGTCGGTGGCGAAGCAGCTCGCCGCCGTGACCACCCACCGCGCCTCGATCAGCGCGCCCGAGCAGGCCCGGTCCATGTCGCCTATCTCGATCCTCGCCGTGTACGGCATCACCCCGTCGGCGGCCGGGTCCCCCACGACCGCCTCGGCGTGCCCCGCGCCCAGCGTCCCGGTCGCGGCCAACAGCCCCACGGCCAGGGCCCCGTGGCCCGCTCTCGTCCTTCTCCTCATGGCTCTCCCCCAGCGACTTCGGCGGACGTGACTCGCGCAGCACCTCGCGCCCCCAGGGGCTCGGAACCCCCCTGCGGCACAGGCGCTCAGTGATCACCCCATCGTGCCCACTGCGGATGCCCCGTACAACCACCGCACGACCGACCGGAGACAGATGGCATCGCCCCGTCGCATCCCCGTCACCTCCTGGCCATCTTCAAGCGCCCGCGAGGAGGGTCAACGGTCCGGGGTGAGGAGGGGCTTGACGTCCAGGATCGGGGTGCCGTCGAGCGCTTCGAGGTTGCGGACGTGCAGGCGCGTGCCATTGACGGCGAGGATGTGGACGGTGTGCAGGCCGATCGGGTTGGGCCGGTCGGGGGCCCGGGTGGCGAATACGCCGGTGAGCGGCCGGGCGGCGTCCCCCCGCGGGTGCACGGCGAGCGTGTCGCGATCGGCACGGTCGAGCCAGGTGAGCAGCAGGACGTCGGTGCCCGGGGCCAGACCGTCGAGGGCCGGGGCGTACCGGGCGTCGAAGACGAGCCAGGCCTCGGGTGCGCCCTCGTCGGGCTGCCGGGGCGCCGCGGCGCGGTCCGTCAGCGACGACTCGACGCGCCCGACCGGGCGCAACCTGTCGGCGGTCATGAGAGCTGCCTCCCTTCCACGGCCGGCGTGCCGGTCACCTGGCCCCGTCCGCGGCCGCAAGTCCGTAGCCGGCCTCCTCGACCGCCGCACGCACGTCCGCCGTCCTCGGTTCCCTGTCACTGGTCACCACGACGGTACCGGTGTCGACGTCCACCGCCACGGCGGTGACACCGGCGATGCGCTCCAGTTCCTCGGTGACGGCAGCCGCGCAGCACCCGCACGCCATACCCGTGACGGTGTAGGCGGTTCCGGTCATGACGGCGCCTGCGCCCGCTCGGGGCCGTCGGCAGCCGGAACGATGCGGGTGGCCATGTGGGCCTGGCGCATCCGGCCGTCCGGGGCGAACCTGCCGAAGAAGTAGACCTCGACCGCGAGGTTCTTGCCGCGCTGCGACGAGTGCAGGGTGTAGCGGGCGGCGATCCGGTCGGCCTCGGCGACGGCGTCGTGCACCTCCACGCGGATGGTGGGCCGGTTCTTGCGCACCGGGCGGGTGTGCGCGACGAGTTTGTCGCGGTCCATCCGGTGGCCGTCGGCGATCTCGACGATGTCCGGGGTGTGATAGCGGTCGACGATCAGCGCCGCGTCCTCGTCGGACCGCAGGAGGTCCTCGGTGAACGAGGTGAAGAAGTCGGCGATGAACTGCTTGGGGTCGGTCGTGACGGATGTCCCACCGGGTGTGTGGTCGCTTGTATCGCCGTTCGTGTTGCCGTTCGTCCTGTCAGGTGTCTTGCCGCGTGGACGCATGTCGCTCCCGTCAGTCTGCTGCTCACCCAGGATCTTTTACAGCCTGTAAAATATACAGCGCTCGACAAATTTGGCAACATGTAAGAGATGATGTCTTCGCCCGCCCGCAACCGCCGCGCCGACGCCCTTCGCAGCAGGGCCGCCATCCTTGACGCCGCGACCCGGGTCCTCAACGCCGATCCCGACGCCGGTCTGGAGACGATCGCCGGCGCAGCGGGCGTGACCCGCCCGACCGTCTACGCCCACTTCCCGTCGCGGGAAAGGCTGTTGGAGGCCGTCGTCGGCCGGATCACCGACGAGGCGGTCGCCGCCATGGACGCCGCCGACCTCGACACGGGCTCCGCCGCGGACACCCTGCTGCGCATGCTCGACGCAGGTGCGGAAGTGACCGGCCGCTATCCCGTACTGCTGCGGCTGATCGGCAGCCAACCCGTCGGCGCGGAGGAGGACCGCGAACGGCATACGCCCGTCGCCGACCGCATCGAACGAGTCATCCGGCGCGGCCGTCAGAGCGGGGAGTTCGACGACCGGCTCCCCGTGAACTGGCTGGTCGCGGCGGCCATCAGACTCGGCCACGCCGCGAGCGAGGAACAGGACGCCGGCCGGCTCACCGCCACGGCCGCCCAGAACGCCCTCCGCACCAGCCTGCTCCGCCTGCTCGGCGCGACCGCACGACCGGACAGCTCACCCCCCTCCCGTTCCCGGTGAACTGGGGCGTGCTCCCTGCCAGGCCCGGACTGAGACGACGGTCCACTCGACCGGGGAGCCGCCCATTCCGCCGGTTCCTCACTCCGGGGCCGACCTGGAGCGGGACGGACAAGCCTTCACACTCTGCGGGCGACGATGTCTCTGTATGAGGTGGTCGCACGGATTGTCAGCCCGGCGGGAGCGCGACGACCGGCGCGGCGAGCGCTATGTCGCCGACGACCACCTCATGCACCAGTCGATGACGACCAGCGCCCGCGACAAAGCACAGGTAGCCGCGACCGCTCGGCAGGGCGCGGGCGTCCTCAGCTCGGCCACACCCGCCTCCACCCGCCTCCACCCGCCTGCGGAACATGGTCCGATTCCTCGGCTTCGTCTGCGAGAGCCCCGCCCGGGCGGCGGACCAAGCCCGCGAGGTCCTCTGCACGAAGCCCGACCCCACGCCGAACAACATCGCCAGGGCCACGCTGCGTCCGCATGGGCTGGAGGAGTCCGATGCGTGAGGGTTGACTGGCCTGTCTCATCGATCCAGAATTCTCCCTATTGCAGGAACGGGCTGATGCGGGGGCGCTCCACGCATGCGGATCATCAGCTGGAATCTACTCAACGGCGGCCAGGACAATGGCGATCGGTACCGACTGGGCCGCGCTGTCGATATCATCCGGTCCTGTGAGGCTGACCTTGTCTTCCTCCAGGAAGCCCGCAACTTCGACGCGCAGGACAACCGCCTCCTCAACGACGTGGGACGTCGGTTGCGACTGGCCGGATTCCTCTCCACTGCAGACAGCGGATACCACGTCGCCGCCTTTGTGCGACATGAACTCGGCGCCACATGTGCGCGTTTCGGCCGCCCCGACTTCTTCCATGCCCTGATCAGTATTCGAATCCCTCTCCCTAACGGGGGTGTACTGCACGCCCTGGGTGCACACTGGTGTCCGGACTCTCCAGAAATCCGGCTGGCCGAGGCAGAGCATCTGATAAGGCTGTTGCGCGGCGATGAGCCCGCTTTGGTCGTCGGCGACCTGAACTCGCCGGAACCTCATGCAGATCACACGTCCACGTTCGCGAAGGCGCAGCTCCGGATCCGAACCCGCTATCTGGCGTCGGATGGCAGTGGGAAAGTGGATGCTCGCGCCCTTGAATGTCTGGAATCCGCAGGCCTGGTGGATGTGGGGCGTCTTCGCGGCTCGACCGGCCACACTTTACCGACCCCGCTGCCCCTACCAGGACCTTCCTTTCCCCGGCTGCGACTCGACTACTGCTACGCGACAGAACCCTTGGCAGCGATTGTCACCGACTACCGGGTACTCAAGAACGCCGAAACCGACCAGATATCCGACCACTACCCCATCGTGGTCGACATAGATGTCAGTCGCCTGGACATTGAACACGCCGAGTCGCCATGACAGGTACTGCAGAGCCGTCGCGGCTGGAGAACCGCAGAGTCCGGCGTATGCTGCTCGGCTGCCTCGTCCTTCCCCCGGTCGCCTCGGTGGTGGCATCGGCGGTCGGAGCCCTGAGTCTGTCCGCCAGTCTGGCCGTCATGATCGGCGCTGACCTCACTCTGCTCACCATGCTGCTCGAGATCACGTTGCAGGGCCGGGCCGTGCAGCATTACGAGGTCACAGCCTGCAAGAATGACGACGAGGCCGTGCCGTACCTGATCGCCCATGTCGTCCGTGAGCGGCCCCGGACAGTCGATATGCTGGAATACAGCGCATTCGGCGCTCTTCCGCTACTCGCGAAACTCGGCGAGGAGGGCTGCACTCAGCAAATACGGCTCCTTGTCGCTCACCCGTCTGCCGCGATCAGTGACTACCAGCGGGACTACCGGCTCGCGGAGGGACTCCGCGCGCTTGCGTACCGTATCCCGGCGGACCGCGCTCGGAGCATCGGACTGCAGCTCAAGTGCTATTCGGCAACTGCCTCGTTACGGGGAAGACTGCTTGCCGACGAAGTCCTGGCGGTCGGCTGGTACTCCTACGACGATCGCGGACTCGCCGACCCTGGAGGCCGACCGCTGTCCGGCGCCTCCAACTCACTTGTCATCACCACCGCGAGCAGCTCCGGGGGGCAGCACCTGATACACCTCTACAGGCGCGTGTTCGAGAATCTCTGGCGGGATGCGGCGGAACCCGATCAGGCATGGGAACCGTATCGTGACACGTTGCCGCACCTGCCCAGCGCGGACTGGCTGACCTCGGTGCGGTCTCGTGGATGACCCGGCGTCCGCGACACTCACCCTCGGTCGGTTGGCTCGGTCCGACGCAGAACCTGGCGCGTCGTCAGCGGGCATCCTCATCGGCCAGGGAAGCGAAGCTCAGGTGTTCGCCCTGGACGCTGACAGCGTCTTCCGAGTGAGCCGCCGCGGAAGCGGTCCTGACGACTGGGCGTTCAAGGCCCACGTCACCGCGTGGGATCGTGGAGCTCCTGTACCCCGGCCACACGGACCCGCCAACATAGGCGGCCACTATGGATTGGTGATGGAACGCCTGGAGCCTTCTCACCTGTTGCACAGTATGAGCACGGCCCCATGGTCCGTGATGGCGGCCGGCCGCATCATGGGAACCGTCCACGCGGCAATCCATGACGTGACAGCACCCGCGATGCTGCCTACGGCGCATGAGGTCGTGCTCTCGCACATCGCGTGCCGTCAATTACCGCGGAGCGCCCGGCAAATCCTCGGCGAGCTCATGCGCACCCTGCCCACCGGCAATCGGCTCCTGCACGGTGACTTCAACCCGGCCAATCTCTTGCGACGGCCCGCGAGCGGCGAGTGGCTGGCCGTCGACTGGTCCGGTGCCGTCCGCGGCAACTCCGCCGCCGACGTGGCGATCACACTCGTTACGATCGCATGCGGTGCCATACCCGAGTCGGCCCCTCGATGGGCCTGTGCAGCGGCACCGGCGGGGCGTTGGGCGTTCTCCCGGGCATACCTCAACGCCTATCGGGCCCGCCGCTCCCTCGACCTGAAGGCCGTCAGGCGATGGGCTTCCGTGTGGCGGATACTGCGGGGCGCCACGTTGGACGTGAATAGGGAGGTCACATGCGTCCCACTCCGGAAGGCGCGCGGAGGCACCATGAGCCCGGCGAGACCGGAGCCGGTCGAGTTCCCGCCGACAGCGGAATGCTCCTGCGGTTCGTCCGGCTCGTACCACCCCGGATGGCCCTGGGCCTGGTCAGTCCACGGTTCGGCGATACACGTGGAGCCGCCCTGGCGCGAAAACTGCTAAGTCCACTTCGCCGACGCGACGTGATCATCCCCTTCGGGGCCTGCTCAGGCACACCGTTCAACGCCGGCGGGTCTGCACCGAGTTTCGCCCTGGGCACCAGTGAGCCCCATGTCCAAGCGACGCTTCACGACCTGCTTCAGCCCGGTCACGTGTTCTACGACATTGGAGCCAACGTCGGCTTCCATACAGTCCTCGGGTCCCAACGAGTCGGATCAGAGGGGCGCGTGTATTCCTTCGAACCGCTGCCCGGAAACGTGGAGGCTCTCCGCCACAACGTCCGCATCTCCAGCTCACTCAACGTGTCCGTGATGCCGTGCGCCATCACGGACCGCGTCGGCACGGCCATGCTGGCACCGGCTCGTGAGCCCTTCTGGGCACGCTTGAACTCGCTACCGCCGCCACCCGGGGCCCGCGCTGCGATTCCTGTCCGTTGCTGGTCCATCGACAAACTGGTCCGCTACGGTCAGATCAGGTTGCCGCACGTGGTGAAAATCGATGTCGAGGGTGCGGAACTCAGCGTCCTTCGAGGGATGGCCGACACCCTGGCGGAGGCTCGGCCGGCGATCATCTGCGAGGTTCACGGCACAGGGGAAGAGACGCACGACTTCCTCACGTCGGCGGGCTACACCGTACAGTCGCTTGCTCGTCGGCCCCATTCCCGCTCTCGCTCCCGCCATGACGCCTCGCGTCACGTCCTCGCCCTCACGGCGACTACTGCTTCAGCGCGCTGAACCACGCCCTGCCTCACCTCCCGCTCCCTCACCCCCGCTCCGCCGCGCTCCGTTCCACGCAGAACTCGTTGCCCTCGGGGTCCGCGAGGAGGGCCCAGCCCGTGCCGTCGGCGTTGCGGCGGTCGGCCACCAGGGTGGCGCCGAGGGCGAGGAGGCGGGTGACCTCCTCCTCCCGCGTGCGGTCGGTGGGCTGGAGGTCGAAATGAACACGGTTCTTCACCGTCTTGCCCTCCGGCACGGTGACGAAGAGCAGTCCGGCCCCCTCGATCAGCACTTCCGGGTCGCCCGGCTTGTCGTCGTCGTGGACCGGCTGTCCCAGTACCTCGGCCCAGAACCGGCCGAGGGCGTAGGCGTCGGCGCAGTCGACGGTGGCGTGGTGGATGCGAGATGTCATGCCGGGAATTCTTCGGCGGGCGAGGACGGAAAGCGACAGGTTTTCCCTTCCCGGCCGGGACCGAGCGGCAGCCGGTGGCACTCCCGCCCGCCGTCGGACCAGCTCAGGTGCAGTTCGTGCGCCTCGCACACCTCCACCGTCACCGTCCGCTCCAGCGGGGCCGGTTCCGGTTCTGCGGTGAGACGGGCGAGGGTGACGAAGAGGGTGGGGTCTGCGCCCGCACCCCCGCCCGACGCCTCGCCGGTGCGGCCGGTCACGGCAACGGCCTCGCCGGTGCGGCCGGTCACGGAGGGGAGGCCCGACGGGTCGGTCTCCACGGTGAGTTCGGCACCGATCCCGGTCACCGGCAGCAGCTCAGTCCGTACGCCCTCCGCCGGCGCCCACCCGGTGATCCGTACCGGCGTCCCGGCGGGCGCGCCCGTCACCACGTGCGCCCGTACCTCGGTCGCGCCGGACGCGACCACGAGAGTCGTGACCTCGGCGGTGCCGCCGGCCGCGGTGTGCCGGGAAGCCGCCCACGTCGTCCCGGCGCCGAGCGGAACGATCCCCGTGCGGCCCGGATCCCCTCCCACGATCACGCTGTTGTCGTTCGACGCCGAGGGTGTGGTCACGGTCGAATAGGCGAGGCGGGTGTAGTACGGGTCGTAGCGGACGTCCTCGCTGCCGTGGTTGTGAAGCCGCACCAGCCCGTCCGAACAGGTTGTCTGCAAAAGCCAGTTGGGCGCGGTGAGCGGGGTGACCGCGTCCTCGCGTTCGGCCGGGCCGGGTTCCTCGGTGGCCGTCCACACCTCGTGGTCGGGCGGCAGCAGGAGGCCGAGGAAGCCCTTGCTGGCCCAGTAGGGGGAGGCGGGACCCGAGTACCCCTGCAGGACGCGCTCGTCAGGGCCGTGCCATCCGAGGGTGAGCAGGCCCCGGTCGTCGACCGCGCCGCGCTCCAGGAAGTACCTGAGCGCACCCGAGGCCAGTCGGCGGGTCTCACCCGGGGACAGTGGGGTGTGACCGGTCAGCGCGCCGAGCCAGAGCGGGGCCGTGGTGGCGAAACGGTACGTCAGGGAGCGGCCCTGGTGCATCGGTGCGCCGTCGGCGCCGAAGAGCCGGGCGTAGTCGGCGAGGTGGGCGGACAACCGCGGACCGTGTACAGACAACAGGTCACTGTCGTCCGCCAGCCATGCATGCACCACCGGATACAGATGCATCGCCCAGCCGTTGTAGTAGTCGAACTTCCGGCCGTCACCGTCGGTGTACCAGCCGTCGCCGACATACCACCGTTCGATCCGCTCCAGTCCGCGCTCCACCGCTTTGCGGGACGCCGCCGCCTCGTATCCGACCGACTCCAGGAACCCGCCGACCGTCACCGGGAACAGCTCCCAGTTGCACGGCCAGGCCTCGGCCGTGAGCGCGTCCGCGAGCCAGGCCGCCGCCCGCTGCCGCACCGCGTCGTCCAGCCGGTCCCACAGCGACTCCCGGGTCAGCCGCAGCGCCAGGGCGATGGAGGCGGCTTCCACCAGCGGCTGGCCGCGGTCCTCGATGCGGGGCCACACGCCCGCGGTGCCGGCGGCGAGGCCCTCGGCGTACCGTTCGAGCACCGTCTCGTCGCGGCGGAACGCGGCGAGCAGTAGGGTCCGCGCGTATCCCTCCAGGCCGTCGGACAACCGGCCGGCCCAGCTCACGCGGTCGCCGGGGAAGTGGTAGAGCGCCCGGCTCCGGTCGGCGTAGAGGGCCGCGGCGGCGAGCAGAGCGTCGGCGGCCGACTCCCAGTGCGCCCGGGTGTATCCGGTGTACGGGCTACGGTCGGCGGCGGGCGGAGGCAGGTGCATGGGTGAGTCGGTCCTTCCGGCGGGGGGCGGTCTTCCCGGCGGGGGGCCTGCCGGGAGGGGCGGTCCTGCCGGCAGGGGCCCGTGGCGCTCCGGTTCCGGTCGCGCGCCCCAGGGTCTCGTACGGGGATCATCCGTGGCACGGTCCCGGGGTCGACCGGGCCGGTGGCCTGGCCCCGGGTGCTCACGCCGCGCTCATTGCCGCACCAGCCCCCCGGGTACCAGGTGCTGGTCACGCAGCGCGTCGCGGACCAGGCCCGCGAACACGGTGGCCCCGTGCACGGAGGTGTGGGTGTTGTCCCGCTTCTCGTTGTAGAGGTAGAGCGCCTTGGAGTCCTGCGGGCCGAGAGCCTCCACCAGCGTCTTGGTCTTCGCGGTGAGATCGATCAGCGGTACGTGCCGGGCCGCGGCCACCGCGCGGATCACCGCCGGGTGGTTCACGCCGAGGCCGTTGACCAGCAGCGCGATGTCGTTGTCGAGTGTGCCGTCGGGGCTGAACCAGCGGCGCACGATCGGCGTGACGAGCACCGGCCGGCCACCCTCGGCCCGGACACCCGCCACCAGTGTCTCCAGGTTCGTCCGGTACGTCGTCTCGTCCGTCTGCTTGTCGTTGTGGGCGAGCTGGATCAGGACGAGGTCGCCGGGGCGGATCCTGGGTGCGACGGTGTCCCACAGCAGCGGGTCGGCGAGGTAGCTGACCGTGCTCTCGCCGGAGTCGGCGTGGTTGGCGACCGACAGTCCTCGCCGTAGGTATTCCGGCAGCTGTTGACCCCATCCTGTATACGGTTCACCGGGCTGGTCGCAGACCGTGGAGTCGCCGACCAGGAAGATCTGGCGGGCGTGCCGGGCCGGGGTGACCCTGATCGCGGCGAGCGCGGGAGCGGTGCCGGCGAGGGTGAGGTCCAGGCCGGGGCTCCCGGCGGCTCCGGTCGGTTCGCCCTCGGGTGTGCGGACGTCGACGGTGAAGCTGCGGGCGACGCGTCCACCGGCCGACGCGGCGGTCTCCGGGAGCAGGGCGCGTCGGGTCTCACCGGCGATGCTGGTGCTGGAGGCCTCCTCGCCGCCGAGGAGCACCTTCACGTCGTAGGTGCCGGGCGGGACGTCGAAGTGGCAGGCCGTGGCGGTGCAGTTCGCGATGCCGAGAGGCCTGCCGCCCTCACCGGCGTGGGCCGGCACGGCCGTCAGGGCGGTGGTCATGCTCACCGCGGTCAGCACGGCGAGGTTGAATCGTCTCACTTGCCGGCTCCTCCGTCACGGCTACAGTGCCCGGCGGTGGGGACCGTACCGGTTGCCACAAGCGCTTTCCACCCCTTGACCAGATTTCCCCTCACCTCCGACACCCACTCCTCGAAAGCCCTTTCGCGAAATCGATTCAACTGTCACCCTGCACTTGCCTGCCCCGACGGACCGGGCCGCCGTCGGGTGCCGCCACCCGCCCGCCACCGGCGAGCGGGCGGCCGCCGTGCGCGGGAGCGCGGGGCGCCGGAGGACGCCGGCGCCGCCGTCTTCGTACGGCATCGCACTCGTGCCGGCCCGCGCCGCCCCTCGGGCACCGATACTCGCACCCGCACTCCCCACGCACCTCCCCTAAGGAGGAACCCCATGTCCACATCCCCGCACGGACCGTCGTCCCCACCCCCGCCACCGTCCCCCGACGGCTCCCCCGTACCCGGCGCACCGGTCGGCCGCCGTGCCTTCGTCCTCGGCACCGCGGCCACCGCGGGCTCCGCCGCCCTCACCGGACCGCTCGCCACCGCCGCCACCGCCGCCTCCACCGCCTCCTTCGGCTGGCGCGACGACGGTACGAACTACGTCGTCGACACCGGCGCCGACCTCGTCCTCAAGGTCCGCAAGTCCAACGGCGACCTGAGCTCGCTGGTCTACCGCGGCACGGAGTACCAGGGCTACGGCGGCAAGAACTCGCACATCGAATCCGGTCTCGGCACCTCGCAGGTGACGATCCGCCAGTCCGGATCGACCATCCTGGTCTCGGTCGCGTACGGCACGCTGCGCCACTACTACGCGGCGCGCAAGGGCGAGAACAACGTCTACCTGTGGACCCACAAGGCCGACACCTCGGTCTCGGCGACCCGCTTCATCGTCCGCACGCGCCCCGGCATGTTCCTCAACGACGAGCCGGACTCCTACACCTACGCGCCCACCACCATCGAGGCGTCGGACGTGTTCCGCAAGAACGACGGGCAGACCCGCTCCAAGCACTACTCCCGGCTGCGCGTGATGGACTACGACCACATCGGCTGGAGCGCGGGCGGCGTCGGCCTGTGGATCGTCCGCAGCAACCACGAGAAGGCTTCCGGCGGGCCGTTCTACCGCTCGCTGCTGCGCCACCAGAGCGCCGACGGCGGCGGCCTGTACGAGATCCTGTACTACGGCCAGAACCAGACCGAGGCCCAGCGCTTCGGCCTCCAGGGCCCGTACGTGATCGCCTTCACCGACGGTGGCGCCCCCTCCTCGGCACCGTTCCCGGGCACGCTCACGACACCGTGGGCGGACGATCTCGGGATCCCCGGATACGTCGGCGCCACCGGCCGGGGCAGGGTCGCGGGCGTCGGCATCAGCGGGCGGGATCCTGCGTACCCGTACACGGTGGGGCTCGCCAACGCGAACGCGCAGTACTGGGGCCCGGCGCGCACCTCGGACGGCTACTTCTCGGTCGCGGGCGTGCTGCCCGGGACGTACACGCTGACCGTCTACAAGGACGAGTTGGCTGTCCACAGTATGCAGGTGACGGTATCCGCCGGTCGGACGACCGCGCTCCACACCATCGCGCTCTCCCCCGCCGCCGACCCCTCCCACGCGCGGGCGATCTGGCGGATCGGCGACTGGAACGGTACCCCGCGCGGTTTCAAGAACGCCGAGCTGATGACGTACGCGCACCCCTCCGATGTGCGAGCCGCGCCGTGGACCGGGAATGTGGTGATCGGCAGCGGTTCCGAGACCTCCGCCTTCCCGTGCTACCTGTGGAAGGACGTCAACAGCGGCATCGTCGTCCACTTCCGGCTGACCGCCGCCCAGGCCGCCGCCGCGCACACGCTGCGCATCGGGGTGACGACGGCGTACGCCAACGGCCGTCCGCAGATCGTCGTCAACGACACCTGGACGTCCGCCATCCCCTCCCCGCCCACCCAGCCGAACACCAGGTCACTGACCAACGGCTCGTACCGGGGCAACAACCACACGTTCACCTATGACATCCCGGCGTCCGCCTGGCGCACGGACGGTCAGTACAACCAGCTGAGGATCAACGTGGTGAGCGGGTCGGGGCTGACGTCCTACCTCAGCGCGGGGACGGCGATCGACGCGATAGACCTTCTGGACTGAGACCCCGTCCGGACCGCCGGGGCGTCACGAGCCGCGCGTCCACTGCTGGTTGGTCCCTCCGTTGCAGGCATAGGTGATGATCGCGGCGGAGTTGGCGGTGGACGCGCCGCTCACGTCCAGGCACTCCCCGGTGGCGCGGGACCTGACGTTCACGTACCCGCCGGTGGTGGTGAGCGTCCACTGCTGGGCGGTGACCGAGGCGTCGCAGGTCTCCTGGGTGACGTCGGTGGCGTTCTCCTGCACGCACAGCGAGCTGTGACGGGCCATCAGCTGGTAGGAGCCGTCGTCGACGGGCCGGAACCAGAAGCTCTGGTTGCCGCCGCCGTTGCAGTCGTACTGCTTGATCCGGCCCCCGGGCCACTGCGACCGGCTGACGACGTCCGCGCACCGGCCGGAGTGCCGTGCAATCAGCGTCCGGTAGGCGGCGGAGGTGCCGGTGACGGTCCCCGCGGTGGTGTCGACGGTGATCTCCGGGGCCCAGGACATCGAGAGGGAGGTGGCGGACGGGAAGGTCAGGGGCAGCCAGACGTAGCGGGAGTCGTTCACGGTTCCGCCGAAGGAGTTGCCCCAGCGGTCTCCCAGGTAGAGATACGAGGTGGCCGCGGATCCCTGCACCGGCAGAACGTATGCGGTCTGCGATCCGTATGCCGTCGAGTCGCCGACGTCACGCATCGCCGACCAGGGACCGCTGAGGCTGGTGGCGGTGGCGTACCGCTGCTGGTTGGGGTTCCAGCCGGTGGCGCCGGACGTCAGCATGAAGTAGACGCCGCCCCTCTTGAACAGCGCCGGTGCCTCGCGGTGGCCGCCGGGCCACGGGTTGGCGACCAGGCCGGCGACGCCGGTGTAGTCGGCGGTGAGCCGGTAGATGTGCAGGTCGTAGTTCTCGCGGGCGGCGGAGACCATGTAGCCCGCGCCGTCGGTGTCGACGAAGATGGTGATGTCCCGGGACATGTGCTGCCCGAGCGGCCGGAAGCTGCCCCGCCAGGTGTAGTCGCCGTCGACGGTGTCGGAGACGGCGACGGCCGCGCGGGCCTCGCTGTAGTCCGTGCCGTTCTCCTTGTGCATCCACATCACGAACTTGCCGGTGGAGGCGTTGTACATGACCTTGGGCCGCTCGATGTTGGCGGTGGTGAGTTCCGGGCTGCCGGCCCGGGTCAGGACGTGGTTGCGGAACTCCCAGGTGCGCAGGTCGGTCGAGCGGTAGGCGTCGACGTAGCGGAAGGTGTTGTCGGCGTCGCGGTGCTCGCCGAACCAGTAGTAGTAGGCGCCGACCTTCAGGACGCCACCGCCGTGTGCGTGCACGGGACTGCCCGCGGTGTCGGTGAACTGGGTGCCGCTGAGGACGGTCCGGGGTGCGGCCTGGGCGGGTCCGGCGCCGGCGAGGGCACCGGCCAGGGCCAGGCAGAGGGCGGCCAGAACCGCGTACACACGTCTCATGTCACACACGTCCCTTCGCGGCGTCCCCCGCCATGGTGTCCGCGACCGGTATGCCGAAGTCCGGGGTACCGTCCGGGTGCCAGCCGAACCGCTGGATGCGGGTGTGGCGGTTGGGGTCGTCGAGCGGGTCGCCCACGATCTCCTTGTACGGGCGGGCGTGGTAGACGAGGACGTCGGTGCGGCCGTCCTCGGCGACGGTGAAGCAGTTGTGGCCGGGGCCGTACTGCCCGGTGGTGTCGTTGCCGGTGAAGACGGGGGTCGGGGACTTGGCCCAGGCGGCCGGGTCCATCAGGTCGCCGTCGGCGTCGGCGGTCAGCAGGCCGACGCAGTAGTGGTGGTCGGTGGCGGAGGCCGAGTAGGTGAGGAAGATCCGGCCGTTGCGCCGGAGCGCGTACGGGCCCTCGTTCACCTTGTATCCGATGCACTCCCAGTCGTATTCAGGGGTCGACAGCCGGACTTGCGGGCCCTTGAGCGTCCAGGGGTTCGCCATCTCCGACAGCCACAGCGCGGTGTTGTTGTCCATGCCGGGCTCGTGCTGGGCCCAGCACAGGTAGCGGGTTCCGCGGTGGGTGAAGGTGGTGGCGTCCAGGGAGAAGGTCTCCCACGCGGTCTTGACCTGCCCTTTCTCGATCCAGGTGCCCTTGAACGGGTTGGGGTGGGAGTTCTCCAGCACCCAGATCCGGATGCGCCAGACGTCCTCGGCGGGCGCGGCGGCGAAGTAGAGGTACCACTTGCCGTCGATCCGGTGCAGTTCCGGCGCCCAGATGTGCGCGCCCATGTCCCCGGTCGGGTGGGCGCGCCAGATCACCGACTCGGTGGCCGTGGACAGGCCGTTCAGGGTGCGGGAGCGGCGCAGGATGATCCGGTCGTACTCCGGTGCCGTGGCGGTGAAGTAGTAGTGGCCGTCGGTGTGCCGGTGGATGTGCGGGTCGGCGCGGTGGGGGACGAGCGGGTTCAGGTAGGGCGCCGCCTTCCGGTGGTCGGGGGCGGCGCTCGCCTCTGCCGAGGTCACGGCGGCGAGAGCGCCCGCGGCCAGGGCGCCCTTCAGCATCACGCGTCGGGTGGGGGTGTGGGGGAGCTCGGGCAGGTCGTCCTCGCGGCTCATGGGGGGCTGCCTTTCCTTCGTTCGTTCGAGATCACGGACACCATCTGCCATTACGAACGCCGAAAAGGTAAGGGTGCGCCAGGGGGAGGTCAACGGGTCCGACGTGATTGACAGACAGCGCTTTCACCGCACGGGGGACACGGCTGCCCCGGGCGGAGGGAACAGTCGTCGAATTTCTGTTATCGGCCGGTCGCCCGCGCGTCTCCCAGGGCGTGCACAGCCTCACCCAGAAGACAGCGGCGGCCGTCGGCGCGCTGGCCACGGCCGTCGGCCTCACCCTCACCGCTCCCCCGGCGTGGGCGGCGGGCCCCCGTGACGTCACCGAAGACGTGCTCGCGGGCCGCGACGTCACCCTCACCGGCGACACGGTCGTCAGCCTGCCACCCGGGACGACGACGTACGCAGGGGTGTTCCGCGGCGAGGGCACGCTCACCGTGCGCGGCACCGGCGCCCTGGTCCTCCTCAAGGACAGTGACTTCACCCTGCCGCCGTCACGGCGGCACCAGAGCGTGCGGATCCGCGGCGGCAACCACCCGTACGTCACCACGACCGCCCCCGACCCGCCCGCCGTCATCGTCGAGCGCGGCGCGACGCTCCAGTACGGCGACGGCGGTACGACCGGGCTGATCGGCCACTTCCCTTACGACACCCCCGCGTTCCACCTCAACCAGGACAACATCCGCGTCGACGGCACCCTGCGGCTGGCCCTGAAGAGCGCCTACAACCTGGGGACCATCACCGGCTCCGGGCTGATCACCCAGCCGCGGTTCCTCTGGGGCACCTGGGACCTGTCCGGGGCCCACCCCTTCACCGGAGTGATCGACAACGGCACGCAGGTCAACGCGGGGCGGCCGGAGTTCGCGACCTCGCTGCCCGGCGTGCGCAAGGTCCTCAACCAGGGCACCTGGACCGTGGACACCCCGCTCGGCCAGACCGTCACCATGGGTATGGACTTCTACCAGCGCGAGTACGGCAGCGACATCAACATCCAGTCGCGGCCCGGCGGGAAGGTGATCCTCACCGGCCAGTACAGCTGGTCGGACCGGGGCGGCGACACCGACCCCTCGCTCAGCGACCCGGCCCTGAACTGGACGCCCGCGCCCAAGCACGTCAACAAGCGCGGCATCAACATCAAGGGTGCTGACGTCCACTGGGGCGACGGCTCCACACACCGCATCTTCATGCCGGGCACGGCGGAGACCGTATACATAAACCTGCTGGCCGCCCGCACACGCTCGAAGCTGACCTTGGACTACGACGGACCGGTGACCCTGGGCGCCCCCATCGGCGGGGGCGTCTTCCACGACACGCTCTCCGCTCCCGGCGCCGGGGACGTCCTGATCGCCGGTACGCCCGGCAACGACGTGACGTTCGCCGCCGCCCAGTACTACGACGGCTCCACGACCGTGGAGAAGGGCGCGGTGCTGCGGCTCGGCTCCGAACGGGGCGACGGCTCGCTGCTGATGGGCACCGACCGCCGCCGCGTGGTGAACAACGGCACCCTGGTGGCGCAGAACCGTTCCACACCCGCGACGCTGTCCCGGGTCGGCGGCTCCGGGTCGTTCGTGCAATCCGGAACGGCGACGACGACGCTGTCCGGCGCGGCGGTGACGTACACCGGCACGACGACGGTCGAGAAGGGGACTCTGGCTCTGCGCGACGGCGCCACGCTCGCCAACACCAGGGCGATCGAGCTCACTTCGCCCGGCGCGCGACTGGACACCGGCGGTAGGGCACTACGGGTCACCAGCTCGCTCAGCGGAGTGGGCAGCGTACTGGGCGGGGTGGCCAACGAGGGTGTGGTGAACGGCGGGTTGACGGTGACCGGTGACTACACGCAAACCGCCAGCGGTCAACTGCGGTTCAGCGGAGTGCCGTTGCGGGTGCGGGGCAAGGCACGGCTGGCCGGGGGGCTCGACCTGCCGGCGGCCGCCCCCGCCGCTACCACCGCGTCCGCCGGCAGTACCGCGTCCTCCGGCAGTACCGCGTCCGCCCACGGCTCCGCTTCCACCTCCGCGACCTCGCCCACCGCCCGTCCCCCGGTCACCGTCCTCGACCATGCCGGCACCGCCGCCACCACCGGCACCTTCGACGGACTGCCCGAGGGGGCGGAGGTGCGGCTCGCCGGCGCCGTGTACCGGATCAGCTACCGGGGCGGCGACGGCAACGACGTGGTACTGACCGCCGTCACCGACACCCCCACCGGCCTCCGGCACGGGCCCGGCTCCGCGGGCGCGGGCTTCCCGGCGACACAGGGGGCGGGCTCGGCCGGGAGCGAGCAATTCGGATGGTGGCCGTACGTCCTGGCGCTCGGCATGCTGGGCGGACTGGTCGTCCCGGCGACCCTGCGGACCAGCGGCAACGGCCGACGACGGCCGGGGCGGAGCGGCACCCGGCCTGCGCGTCGTGACGGGCGGGGGCACGGGCGGGGGCGGGCCGAGGGCTGAGCCGATCGGTCTCGGGGGTGAGGGCAGGCGTGGCGTCGCGAGGGAGTCCGACCGTGGAGGGGCCGCCAGTGGCCGCGGGACCTCAGCTCCCCGTCGGCTAACGTCGTCGCATGACCAGCCGCATTCCCGTCCGCCCCTCCCTCGCCGAGGCGATCGGCGCCGGGGCCGTTGTACTCGACGGCGGTATGTCGAACCAGCTGGAAGCCGCCGGGCACGACCTGAGCGACGAGCTGTGGTCGGCACGGTTGCTCGCGGACACGCCGGAGGCGATCACCGAGGCACATCTCGCCTACTTCCTGGCGGGGGCGAGCGTGGCGACCACCGCCAGCTACCAGGCGACCTTCGAGGGCTTCGCGCGGCGCGGGACCGGCCGTGCGGAGGCCGCCGGGCTGCTGCGCCGCAGCGTGGAGCTGGCGAGGGCGGCGGCCGGGCAGGCGTACGCCCGCGGCGTGACGCGCCCGCTGTGGGTCGCAGCGTCGGCCGGGCCGTACGGTGCGATGCTCGCGGACGGCTCCGAGTACCGGGGCCGGTACGGGCTGAGCGTGGCCGAACTGGAGGGGTTCCATCGCCCCCGGCTGGAGGTGCTGGCCGCCGCCGGGCCGGACGTGCTGGCGCTGGAGACGGTGCCGGACGTGGAGGAGGCGCGAGCACTGCTGCGGGCGGTCCGTGGACTGAATACACCCGCCTGGCTTTCGTATACCGTCGACGGTCGCCGGACTCGGGCCGGTCAGCCGCTCGAGGAAGCGTTCGCGCCGGCCGCCGACGCCGACGAGGTGATCGCGGTCGGGGTGAACTGCTGCGCCCCACAGGACGTGGACGCGGCTGTGGCGGCCGCCCGGCGAGTGACCGGGAAGCCCGTGGTGGTCTACCCCAACAGCGGCGAGGGCTGGGACGCCCGGGCCCGCGCCTGGACAGGCCGCGCCACCTTCTCCCCGGAGCAGGTGCGCGGCTGGGAACAGGCCGGAGCCCGGCTGATCGGGGGCTGCTGCCGGGTGGGGCCCGAGGCGGTCGCCGCCATCGCCCGGGGCCTGCGGCCCGCCCGCAGGGACTGACGGCCCACCGAGGGTCATCGCCTCGTGTCGGGGCCCCTTGCGAGCGCGGCTGCCTCTGCCTCTGCCTCTGCCTCTGCCTCTGCCTCTGCCTCTGCCTCTGCCTCTGCCTCTGCCTCTGCCTCTGCCTCTGCCTCTGCCTCTGCCAGGATCGATCCCTGCCGAGCGAGCGCTGTCGCTTCGGGCCCGCTGACCCGTCAGCGGCGCCGGGTCCCGGTGGCCCGGCGCAGTCGGCGCACCGCGGCCCGCAGTTCCAGGGAACGCATGGCGCCCCCGGGTTCGGTGGGGGCCGCGTCGGGTGGGGCGATTCCCTCGATCTCTGCCACGGCAGCCTCCGACGCCGTCGCCTCCGCCGCCGGGACGGCGTCCGTCGGTGACGGGGCGACCGTCGCCGGGTCGCCACTGCCGGTGCCGGGTGGCGTCGTCGGCGACTCGGCGGCGGTCCACAGGCTCAGTTCGGCATCTCGCAGACCGTATGCGGTATACGGTCTGCGACAGGTGGTATACCGCTCGCCGTCGCCCGCGTACCGCCCACCTTCTCCGTCCCCGCTGCGATCCGGACCACCGAGGCCGGCCCCACCGAGCTCGGCTCCAGCGAGGTCGACTCCATCACGCTGGGTGACATCGCGGTAGGCTCCACCGCCGTCGGTGGCATCGTGGCCGGCCTTACCGAGTCCGGTTCCCTCACGACCGTCCCCACCGAGGCCGACCGCACGAAGGCCACCCTCACCCAAGCCGCCCCCGACGAGGCCGATCTCCTCAGAGCCTGTCTTCTCAAGTCCGGCTCCGTCGAGGTCGGGCCCACCGAGACCGGCCGCATCCCCGAACACCCGCACCGGATGCCGGGCGTCCCACGCCTCCCACCCCGGATCTCCGGTCTCCGCGAACCGCACCCACGCCCCGTGCATCGCCTCCGCCAGCTCCTGCGGTGCGCCCCGGCCCGCGAGCTTCGTGGACTCGGGGACCTCGCCGGTGTCGAAGACGAAACCGAGTTCGAGGGCGTGGCAGGCGCCGAGGCCGGGGAGCAGGGACGGCCAGGCGAATTCGTAGAGCCACGAGCTGCCGGGCCGGGCGTCGGCCAGCCGTCGCAGCGGTCGGCGCAGGAGGTGGTCGGTGACCATCTGCCCGATGATCTCGGCTGTGCCGGCACGCGGCTGCAGCGCACGGTAGCCGCGCGGCACCTCGTGCCCGCAGTGGCAGCGGGCCATGGCACCGGCCACGGCGACCGGGCCGAGCCGGTCGACGCGTTCCAGCAGTCCGCCGGGGACCAGCCAGAGCCGGTACTCATCGCGGGTCCAGCCCATCAGCAACTCGGTGTCACGTGCCACGGCCCCCTCGATCAGTGCCTCCAGCGGGTTGCGCGGGACGAGGTCGCCGTCGACGACGATGCCGAAGGCGGGGCCGCCCAGGACGGGGCTGCTGAGTCTGCCGACCTCGGTCTGGGCGCGCAGCAGCAACGCGCGGTCGACGGCGGCGAACGCCTCGGCGGTGGCGGGCACCTTCAGCCGGGCGGCCATCCGGCGGACCATGCGGCGCACCTTGTCCCGTTCGGAGGCTTCGGGCGGACCGCTCTGCAGTACGGCCCGGCGGAACAGGCCCTGGGCCGGGGGCGCCGCGATCAGGGCGCCGATACTGATGGCGCCCGCGGACTGCCCGGCGAGGGTGACGCGGTCGGGGTCGCCGCCGAAGGCCGCGATCGACCGGTGGACCCATTCCAGGGCGGCGAGCTGGTCGCGCAGGCCGGAGTTGGGCGGGGCGTCCGGGAAAAGGCCGTAGCCCTCGACGCCCAGCCGGTAGTTGACCGAGACGCACACCACGCCGTCCCGGGCGAAGGCGTGGCCGTCGTAGACCGGGACGGCCGAGGATCCCCTGGTCAGGGCGCCGCCGTGGAGCCACACCAGGACCGGGAGCCGGGCAGCGGGCCCCGGCTCCGGGGTCCACACGTTGAGGTTGAGACATCCGTCGCCCGGCACCACCGGGTCGGAGAGGTACTTGTCGAAGGCCTCGGAGTACGGCGGTTTGGGCGCCGTGGGGCCGAAGGAGCCGGCGTCGCGCACGCCGTCCCAGGGGTCGGGCGGCACCGGCGGCCGGAACCGGCGCGGACCGAACGGGGGTGCCGCGTAGGGAATCCCCCTGAAGACCGCGACGCCGCGCTCGTACCGGCCGCGCACGGCCCCGTACGGGGTGTCTACCACGGGGGCCGCGCCCGGGTTCACACCCGGGACTGCCGCAGGTCCCCCGGGGTGGTCCGTCTGGTCCGCCGTCATGCGCCCACCAGCCCTTCACCGCGCTCGTGCACCGCGTATACCCACAGCACCACATCCGCAGCCGGTATTCCGGCCCGCCGGCTCGGCACGAGGCCGTTCGGCGTACAGCGGCTCCTTCAGATGCGTCGGCCGTCACCTCCCGTGCGTCGGTGTGGGCACGACACCGCATGCCGCATGCCGCATGCCGTCTTTCGCATTCAGCATGCCGTTCGCCGTATGTCGTATGTCGTATGCCGAATCCCGACCACCCGCATAAGACATCTCGCACGCCCCCGCGACCCCCGCAGCCCCGCAGCCCCGCAGCCCCGCAGCGACCGGCGCTTCCCGCCACCACCGAGCTACTTTAGAATGCGCTTTCTCCCCAAGACGGTTCCCGTCACCCCCGCGTCAGGAGGGTCATGCCCCACCCCCAGCCTCCGAGGGCCGTGTTCGCGATGGATCCGGTGCACCTGCCCCTGCTCTTCCCCGCGCCTTTGATGGCCCGGTTGCGGCAGGCGTCCGCCATCGACCCGGAGCTCGTCGTACGGGACTTCGCCGCCCCGGCGGTGGCCGGCGCGCTGGCCGACGCGGACGTCCTGATCACCGGCTGGGGCTGCCCCCCACTGGACGCGGGCGTCCTCGCAGCGGCGCCCCGGCTGCGCACCGTGCTCCACGCGGCGGGCTCGGTCCGCTCGCTCGTCGGGGAGGCCCTGTGGCAGCGCGGTGTCGCCGTCTCCAGCGCGGTCACCGGCAACGCGCTGCCGGTCGCCGAGTACACCCTCGCCATGATCCTGCTCGCCGGGAAGGACGTCTTCACGCACCGCGAGCGCTTCCGCGCCACGCACGCCTGCCCGACCCCCGCCGACACCGCCGCGACCGGCAACGTCGGCCGCCGCGTCGGGGTCGTCGGCGCGTCCCGCGTGGGCCGTCGGCTGCTCGAACTGCTGCGCCCGTTCGACTTCACGGTTCTCCTGCACGACCCGTACGTGACCCCCGCCGAGGCCGTCGGGCTGGGCGCCGAGGCGGTGTCGCTGGAGGAGTTGCTGCGACGGAGCGACATCGTGAGCCTGCACGCCCCCGACATCCCCGAGACGTACCGCATGCTCGACGCCGGGCGGCTCGCCCTCATCCGGGACGGCGGCGTGCTGATCAACACCTCGCGCGGCGCCCTGATCGACCCCGACGCGCTCACCGCCGAGCTGGTCTCGGGGCGGCTGCGCGCCGTGCTGGACGTCACCGAGCCCGAGCCGCTGCCCGCCGACTCCCCGCTCTACGCACTGCCCAACGTCTTCCTCACCCCCCACATCGCGGGTTCACTCGGCAACGAGCTGGAGCGTCTCGGCAGGATCGTCGTCGAGGAGGCCGAGCGGCTGGCCGCGGGCGCTCCGCTGGCCCATCAGGTGCGCCTCGCGGACCTGGCCCGGATGGCGTGACGGCGCGCCCCGCCCCCCTCGCACCGCCCTGCCCACCGCGGCCCGCGCCCCGAATCCGGCACCGCGCCCCCACCCCCCTGCCCACGCCTCCCCACCAGGGGACGGCAGTTCCCGGCCTCAAGGTCCGGCAAGGGCGGGTGTCTTCCCGCCGCGCTGACACCGCCTTAGGATAGCAAGCGCTTTCTGTCGACCGGCGACATGCGCCCGGTCGCGACATCAGCGCTGGTCGAGCTTTCGCTGGCCCTCGGGCGGGCCGGAGAGGTGGTTCCCGATGGGCCGCACGGGGAGTACGAGCACGACGGCCGGACCCACGCTGGCGGTCGTCGCCCGCGAGGCCGGCGTGTCCGTACCCACCGCGTCCAAAGTCGTCAATGGCCGTGAGGACGTGGCCCCGGAGACCCGGCGCCGGGTCACGGAGGCGCTGGAGCGGCTGGGTTACGTCCGCAGGCCGCGGTTCGACGCGTCGAAGCCGCCCCGGCTGGTCGACCTGGTCGTGCACTCACTGGAGAGTTCCTGGTCAGGAGCGGTGCTGCACGGCGTGGAGGCCGCCGCGCACGACGCCGGACTGGACGTGGTGGTCTCCGCCGGCCTCGCCCGCACCAAGGGCGACCGGCCGCGGCGCGGCTGGCTGGACAAGCTCACCACGCGCGGCTCGGCCGGGGTTCTGTTCAACCTGGCCGAACTGTCGGAGTCGCAGTACGCGTGGCTGGCACAGCACCGCATCCCGTTCGTGATGATCGACCCCGCGGCGGAGCCGCCGTCCGGCGTGGTGTCGGTGGGCGCGGCCAACTGGCAGGGCGGAGTGACCGCGACCGAGCACCTGATCGGCCTCGGCCACGAGCGGATAGCGGTGATCGCCGGGCTGCGCCGGCGTATGTGCAGTGGTGCCCGAGTGGCCGGCTACCGTTCCGCGCTCGCCTCGGCGGGTCTGCCTCTGCGGCCCGAGTACGTCCGCTACGGCGCGTTCGAGGAGGCGGTGGCCCGCCGCCGCATGCGTGAACTGCTCGACCTGCCCGACCCGCCGACGGCGGTGTTCGTCTGCTCGGACCGGATGGCCCTCGGAGTGTACGGGGCGGTGGCGGAGCGGGGGTTGAGCGTGCCCGGCGACATCAGCGTGGTCGGTTTCGACGACCTTCCCGAGTCCCGTTGGGCGGGTCCACCGCTGACCACCGTCCGGCAGCCGCTGGCCGAGATGGCGGCCACGGCGCTGCGGCTGCTGGTGCGCATGATGGACGGCGAACACCCCGAGGGAACCCGTACCGAACTCTCGACCCGCCTGGTCCAACGCGCGAGCACGGCGCCGCCGGAGGGCAGCTGAACCTCCGGGCGGGCACGGCGCCCCCGAGAGGATTCGCCGAACCCCCAAGAGCACGGTCCCGCCGAAGATCCGCCGACCCCCGGCGGGCCGGCGGCGCCCTCAGTTCGCGTGCGGTCGGCCGTCTCGGACCCACGTCACCACGACCAGGGCCGCGGTGACGTACATCAGGACGCTGAAGGTGGCCACGGAGTCGACGTACTGCTCATAGCCGTGTGCCCGCAACTGGAGCGCCAGGGAACCGAGTACGGTCCCCAGCGCCGTGGTCGCGGCTGCCATGGCGACGAACGGGCCCTTCGTCATGGGTACTTCCTCCAAGCCATCAGACGATCGATCACCATCGAGCCTACTCCGCGGATGAGTTCAGGGCCTCGACCAGGACTCGGGCGGTATCGGCGATCAGGGCGTTGTCGCGGGGAGCGGTGGGGCGTGCGGTCGACGCGCGCCCGGGGGCACGGGCGCGCGTCGCCGCCGCTCAGTTCCGGTACCGGTAGAGAATCCGGCCGCGGGTCAGGTCGTAGGGGCTGAGCTCCACGAGGACGCGGTCGTACGGGAGGATCCTGATGCGGTTCTTGCGGATCTTCCCGCTGATGTGTGCGAGCACGTGGTGCCCGTTCTCCAATTCCACCGTGAAAGTGGCGTTGCGCAGGCATTCGAGGACGGTGCCCTCGACTTCCAGGCCGCTTGCGGTTCTGGCCAAGGTCTCTCGCTTCTCGATTCTGTGTGTCGGGCGGGGTCGGTGGGTCCTGTGGGTCCTGTGGGTCGTGGGCGGGGCGATGGGTCGTGTGAGGTCAGGGTCGTGGGGGAGTGTGCGGACGGGGGGTCATCGGCGTACCAGTTCCTGGTAACCGCCCGTTCGCCGGGCGCCGGCGCTCTCGACCAGCGCGGACGCCGGCGTGTTGGACGCGTCCACCTCGGCCCAGGCCGAGTCGCGCCCGGCGCGGTGCAGCTCGCCCAGGGCGTGGGCCAGCAGCGCGCGCCCGATGCCGTGCCGGCGGTGACCGGCCTCGACGGCGAGCAGCCCGATCCGCGCCCGGCGGGGCACCGGCGCGACCCGCACCAGTCCGACGTACGCGCCGTCGCGCACCGCCACCGCGTACTTCGACGGGTCGACCGGAACGGGCACGGCCGGCTGGGGCAGTACCTCGGCCGGCATGGTACGCCAGCCGACGGTGGCTTCGATCTCTTCACGGAGCGCGCGGTCCAGCGCGCGCAGCGGGCTCTCGTCGGCCTCGCCGGCGGGCAGGACCGTCACTCCGGCGGGGAGTCGAAGGGCGCCGAGCCCGGTTTCGCCGGGGTCGGTGGGCAGGACGTACTCCGACTCGCGGCGTCCGACGGCGAAGCCGAGCCGTTCCCAGTGATCTCGGGACTCGTCGTCGGCCTCGCCGACCAGGGTGTGCAGCGGCTCGGGGAGGTCCGTGAGCATCGCGGCGGCGATCCGGTCGAAGGCCGCGTCCTGCCATGCGTCGATGCTGATGAACCGCCGTCCGTCGGGCCGGTGCGAGACATCGCCCCGGCCGACGATCCGGTCGTCGGCCACGGCCTGCCACTCGGTCTGCGTGACCCGCGTGATCATCACGGTGTTCATGGGTGTTCGCCTCTCAGGAGTGCCTTGTCACACAGGCGCTCCCGACGACACCCAGGTCAGTCGAACACCGTGACGGAGAGAGGGAGCACCCATCTCGATACAGCGTTCACGGGTCTCACCTCCTCCGGCGAAGTCACGGTCCCTCGCAACGTACCAGCCGGCCGGTCGGTCCGCCCAACCCTTTTCCCGGCAGCGAGTGCGGCCGCGGTCCTCCTGCGCAGCGCCGCGGCTGCCGTGTTTTCCCTCGCCCCCCTCATCGGCAACGGTGCCGGACCGGGCCCCGGATGCGCCGGCCGGCTCCCGGGTCACCGCCCCCCGCGGCCGGTACGCCCGGAGGCTGCCGCCGCCCAGTCGATCCCCCCTCGCAGGTGGGCGAGGAACAGCGCGTCCTCGTAGGCTTCCGGGGCGTGTCCGAGCGCGGTGTAGAACACCCGGCCGGCGCCCTGGTCACGGCACCAGGCGAGCGGGTGGTCAGGCCCCATCCCCCCGCCCTCGTACGACGTCTCGTCCGCCCTCAGCAGCACCCGGACCACCGGACGCGGGTTGCCGCGGAAGTCGTACCACTCGTCGGTGAGGTCCCAGACGGCGGGCAGCCCCCGGGTGGCGGGGTGGTCGTGGTCCTCGACGACCGCCTTGCCCGGCTGGTGGTCGGGGTGCCGTTCGAACCAGGTCCCGAGCAACTCCCCGTAGTACGGCCACCCGTACTCGGTGCAGGCCGCGGCGTGCACCCCCACGAACGCCCCGCCCGCCTCCACGTACGCGGCGAGCCGCTCCCGCCCCGCCGGGGTCAGCACCTCGCCGCTCGTGGACAGGAAGACCACGGCCGCGTACCGGTCCAGCGGTCCTTCCAGCGCCGCCGGTTCCTCGCTGTGGTCGACGTCGTACTCCCCCAGCGCCCGCAGGGCGGCGACGCCGGCCGGGATGGAGTCATGACGGTAGTCGGTGGTGCGGGTGTACACGAGCAGTCGCGCGGTCATGCTCCGACCCTACGGCCGCGCCCGCTCCCGTCCGGCGTTCCGCTCGGGGCGAGGGTTCCGGCTGCCGGACCGCCGTCCCGCCCGGTCAGCCGCCCGTGTTGACGTCGTTGTCGGGGGCTGCGTCCCCCACGGGCGGGAGGTCTCCGCGTTCCACCGGCTCGCCGCCGCTCGCCGGGGCGGGCGGGAGGAGGGCGTCGAGTTCCTCGGCGGTGGGGCGGTGGAGGCGGGTGGCGGCGGTGCGCAGGACGGCGCGGGGGACGTTCTCGCCGGTGACGCGGACGACGTGGCCCTGACGGGGGACGAGGTAGCCCGTGGCCTTCCCGGTGCCCCGGACCCAGGCGTCGCCGTCGCGGGTGCAGGGCGTGCTGGCCGCGGAGTCGTCGGTGGCGGGCCAGATGGGGCAGTTCTCGGCGGTCAGGGTGCCCCGGTCGACGTAGAGGTGGAGCTGGGCGCCGGTGCCGGGCGAGACGTAGGTCGCGGAGAAGCCGTCCCCGCCGTAGACGCCGACGGACTGCCGGGCGAGGGTGTAGCCGGGTGCCTCGGTGGTGTAGACGTGCTCCGGCGCTATGCCCAACGCTTGTGCTCGGGACGCGAGTTCGGCCGGGTCTGCGGGTGCCGGGGCGCCGGTTCCGGTCGGGGTGGCGGTTCCCGTCGGGGCGCCGGTTCCGGCCGGGGCGGCGGACGGGGAGCCCGGCTCCTCGGTGCCGCAGCCGGCGGTCAGGAGGGCGACCAGGAGGAGGGCCGGCAGGGCGCGTACGGAACGGATCATGCGGCCATCCTGACGCACCGGGGTTCCACGAGGGCGGCCCGGGTGTGGCTCCGCCGACGTGTCCGATTCGTTCAAGACCGGCAGGGCGGGAGCAGCCTACGGTCGGCGTATGGGTTCACATACGGGTTCACATACAGGTGCGTCTACGGGTTCACGTACGACTTCGCGCGCGGCCGCGCGGACCACCTCACGGGTGACTCCGCGGTGCGACGCCGTCGGACTCGTCGTCTCCGACATGGCCGCCGCTGTCGCCTTCTACCGCCGGCTCGGACTCGCCTTCCCCGAGGGGGCCGAGGAGGGGCCGCACGCGGAGGCCGGCCTGGGCGGCGGGATGCGGCTGCTGCTGGACACCGAGGCGGGTGTGCGGTCCTTCCACCCGGACTGGCGTGCGCCGTCCGGGAGCGGACGGGCCTCGCTCGCGTTCCTCTGTGCCGGTCCGGAGGAGGTCGACCGGGTGTACGAGGAGCTGGTGGGCGCCGGGTACCACGGTGAGCTGGGGCCCTGGGACGCCGTGTGGGGGCAGCGGTACGCCGTCGTGCACGACCCGGACGGCAACGGGGTGGATCTGTTCGCGCCGCTGGGACGCCACGGGGATCCGTCAGCAGGGCTCTAGGACCCTCGCAGCAGGTCCTTGGGGGTGCGGCCCGTCAGCTCCCGCACGTCGCGGGCGAGGTGGGCCTGGTCCGCGTAACCGGACCGGATCGCCGTCGTCGCGAGGGGTACGCCGTCGCGGGCCAGCGCCACGGCGCGCTGAAGGCGCAGGACGCGGGCCAGGGTCTTCGGGCCGTAGCCGAACGCGTGCCGCGAGCGCCGGTGCAGCTGGCGCGCGCTGAGGCCGAGTTCGTCGGCGAGCGCGCCGACCGGGCGGCCCTCGGCGAGCGCGGTGACCAGCCTGCGCAGGGCCGGTTCGGGCGGGGCCGCGTACGCGAGGGCGATCTCCTCAAGGGCCCGGGCGGGGCAGGGGGCCGCCTCGACCCCGGCGGTCAGCCGGCGTACCCGGGCGGCCGGCCAGAGGTCGGCCAGGTCCACGCGGCGGTCGAGCAGTTCGTGGGCCGGGACGCCCAGGAGGTCCGGTGCCGTGCCGGGGAAGAGGCGGACGCCGGACCAGGGGGTGGGCGGGCCGCCGGGCGTGTGGGCGTGGGTGTCGGGGCCGGCGACCAGGAGGCGGCCCTCGTGCCACAGCAGGTCCATGCAGCCGTCGGGCAGCACCGGCCGGGGGGCGGCCGCCGAGGGCTCGTTGCTCCAGAGGACCGCACCGGGAAGTCGGGAGGGGCGCTCCTGGTACACACGGACAGGCTAGGGCCCTTCCGGCGGGTCCGCCCGGGCCGGCCGTACAGCGGGGCCGCCCGCCCGGCCGTACGGCGGGGCCGATCGGGCCCGGGTCGTACGGGGGCCCGTCCCGCGCCGCTACACGGCCACCAGGCGGCCCCGGTACTCCTGCGGGCTCACCCCGTGGACCCGCTTGAACGCGGCGGACAGCGCGAAGGCGCTGCCGTACCCGACCTGCCGGGCGATCGCCCCGATGGTGTCCTCGGTGTCGCGCAGGCGGTCGGCGGCCAGGGCCAGGCGCCATCCGGTGAGGTGGGTCATCGGGGGTTCGCCGACCAGGTCGGTGAAGCGGCGGCCCAGGGCGGCCCGCGACACGCCCGCCTCGGCCGCCAGCGCCGCCACCGTCCACGGGCGGGCCGGGTCGTCCTGGAGGAGACGCAGGACCCGTCCCACCACGGGGTCGCCGAGCGCCCGGTACCAGGCCGGTGCCGCCCCCTCCGGGCGGGCGAACCAGGCCCGCAGCGCGGAGATGACCAGCAGGTCCAGCATCCGGTCCAGGACGACCTCCTGGCCGGGTTCCTCTCGGACGATCTCCTCCGCGAGCAGCGGCGTCAGCGGGGAGGGCCACCGGTCGGCGGGCAGGTGGAGCAACGGCGGCAGCGCGGCCAGCAGCCGGCGGCTGATCTCGCCCGCCATCTGGTAGGTGCCGATCAGGACGACCGTCTCCCCGTCCAGCCGGTTGCCCCACGTGCGCACGCCCAGGTCCATGGACCCGTTCAGCGAGCGCCCGTCGGGGTAGGTGCACCGGCCGCCGGGCAGGATCACGGCCTGCGGGGCGGTTCCGGGATCGTCGGCGCACGCGTAGGCGTCGGGCCCGCGCGCTATGGCGAGGTCGCCCGCCGCCAGCCGTACCCGCTCCCCCGCGTCCGGCAGGATCCACGCGTCGCCACGCACCACGAGCATCACCGTCAGCGGGGCCCGGTCCTCGACCCGTACGCTCCAGGGCGGGTCGAAACATGCGCGGATCATGAAGGCGCCCCTGGCGCGCGGCCCGTCCAGCAGCCCGGCGAGTACGTCCATGGCGTCAGCGTATGCGCGCGCTCGTGCGGTGGAAGCACGCGCGGGCGGCCGAGCGGCGCGGGCCACGGCCTTCGTACGGGCCACGGCGGTGGCTGGGGCGGTGGACCCGCGGCCCGCACTGCCCCCGCGGGGGCGGGGGACCCGCGGCCCGCACGCCCCGCGGCCCGCACGGCCCCAGGCGGGCCGGCCGGGACTTGCGGACGGGCGCGCCCCGGCGCCGCTACTTCTCCCTCGGCGTGCCGCCGTCCCCGGGACCCCCCTTGTGGGCCGTACGCGCCGTCGTGCGCAGGCGGCCCGTGACGTCCTCGGGTGGGAGGAAGCGGGACCAGCGCTCGGGGAACTCGGACGGCATGTCGGGGTCGTCCGGGTCCTCGTGGGCGCGGGCGGCGGCGATGCGGGCGACGTACTCGGCGGCCTCCTCCTCCCGCAGCCGCTCGTTGGCCGCGCGGGCGGCGGCGGTCGCGGCGGCCGGCCACACACGGTCGATCGCGGCGTTGACGGCGGCCCCGACCAGCACGGCGAAGGCGGACACGCCGATCCACAGCAGGACGGCGACGGCGGCGGCGAGCGAGCCGTAGATCGTGGCCCCCTCGATGGTGCTCTGCAGGTAGAGGCGGAGCAGGAAGCTGCCGAGCACCCACATGCCGAGGGCGACCAGCGCGCCCGGGACGTCCTCGATCCACGGGGAGCGCACCGGCACGGAGACGTGGTACAGGGTCGTGAGGAAGACGACCGACAGGACGAGGACCACCGGCCAGTAGAGCACCTGCACGAGGGTCGCCGACCCCGGCACGAGCCGCACGACGGCGTCCGGCCCGGCCACCATCAGCGGCAGCGCGACCGAGCCGATCAGCAGCGCGGCGATGAACAGCAGGAAGGCGACCAGCCGGGTCTTGACGATGCCCCGGACGCCGTCCAGGCCGTACATGACGGTGATCGTGTCGATGAAGACGTTGACCGCGCGTGAACCCGACCACAGGGCGAACAGGAACCCTATGGAGATGACGTCGGGCCGGCCGCCCTTCATCACGTCGTCGAGGATCGGCTGGGCGATCTGCTGGACGCCCTTGTCGGACAGGACCGTGCGGGAGGCCTCCAGCAGGTTGGTCTCCAGGCTGGTGATGGTGTCGGTGCCGGTCCAGTCGTCGACGTAGCCGAGGAGTCCGATGAGGCTGAGCAGCAGCGGCGGCACGGACAGCAGCGTGAAGAAGGCCGCCTCGGCGGCGAGGCCGAGGATGCGGTACTCGATGCAGGAGTTGACCGTGTCCTTCAGGAGCAGCCAGGCGGTCCGTCGCTTGGAGACGTTCCGGTAGAGGGCACGCGCCCGGTGCAGACGCCCCGCGGCGGCTCCGGGTTGCTCGGGTGACTGACTTGCTGGCTGCACGTCCTAAAGGTATCCGCCGTACGAGGGTGCACTCATCCCCGGTGGGCCCTGCGTCGGGGTAGGTTCGCGGTATGGCAGGCAGCACGCACTCCGTGATCAACCAGCCCCCTCCTCTGATCGGATACGACGTCTACGGCGCCGATCGTGCCCTGGTGGCGGCCGTCGAGCGACATCTGGACCCGGCGGTGCTCGGCGAGGCGAGAAGCGAGCTCTCGGCCCTGGGCCGGGCCGCCGGGTCGGCCCAGCTGCGGGAGTGGGCCGTGCAGGCCGACGAGAACCCGCCCCGGCTGCACACCCACGACCGCTACGGGCGGCGCATCGACGAGGTGGAGTTCCACCCGGCCTGGCACCGGCTGCTCGGCAAGGGTGCCGGGGCCGGCCTGACGGCCGCGTGGACCCGGCCCGGCGGGCATGTACGGCGGGCCGCCGGGTTCCTGGTGTGGACACAGGTCGACGCCGGCACCTGCTGTCCGCTGTCCATGACGCACGCGGCGGTCCCGGCGCTGCGCGCCGAGCCGGAGCTGGCCGCCGAGTGGGAGCCGCGGCTGACGTCGAGGCTGTACGAGCGGCAGCTGCGGCCCGCAGGGCAGAAGGCGGGTGCCCTGTTCGGCATGGCGATGACGGAGAAGCAGGGCGGCAGCGACGTCCGGGCGAACACCACGTCGGCGCGGCCGCTCGCCGAGGCGGGAGCGTACGAGCTGACCGGGCACAAGTGGTTCTGCTCGGCGCCGATGTCGGACGGGTTCCTGGTGCTGGCCCAGGCGGCCCCGTCGGCGGGAGAGGGCGGTCTGACCTGTTTCCTGGTGCCGCGGGTGCTGGACGACGGCACCCGCAACCCGTTCCTGCTGCAACGCCTCAAGGACAAGCTGGGCAACCGGTCGAACGCCTCCGCCGAGGTCGAGTTCGACGGGACGTGGGCGCGCCGGGTCGGCCCGGAGGGGCGGGGGGTGCGCACCATCATCGACATGGTGGCGGCCACCCGTCTGGACTGTGTGCTGGGCTCGGCGGGGCTGATGCGGCAGGCGGTCGCGCAGGCCGTGCACCACTGCGACCACCGGGAGGCGTTCGGCGGGAAGCTGGTCGACAAGCCGCTGATGCGCAACGTGCTGGCGGATCTCGCGCTGGAGTCGGAGGCGGCGACGACGCTGGCCATGCGGCTCGCGGCGGCCTGCGACGACGGGAGCGAGAGCGAGCGGGCGCTGCTGCGCGTCGCGGTGCCGGCCGCGAAGTACTGGGTGACCAAGCGGTGCGCGCCGGTGGTCGTGGAGGCCGCGGAGTGCCTGGGCGGCAACGGCTACGTCGAGGAGTCCGGGATGCCCCGGCTGGTGCGCGAGTCGCCGCTGAACTCGATCTGGGAGGGCGCCGGCAATGTGCAGGCGCTGGACGTGCTGCGGGCGCTGCGGCGCGAGCCGGCGGCGTTGGACGCCTATCTGCGGGAGGTCGGTCTGGCGCGGGGGGCGGACCACCGGCTGGACACGGCGATCAAGGACCTGCTGACGGAGCTGGCCGATCTGGAGGGGGCCGAGGCCCGGGCACGACGGCTGGCGGAACGGTTCGCCCTGGTGTTGCAGGGGGCGCTGCTGGTCCGGTTCGCTCCCCCGGAGGTCGCCGACGCGTTCTGCGCGGGCCGGCTGGGCGGGGACGCGGGCGCGTCCTTCGGGTCGTTGCCGCACTCCCTGGACGTGGCGTCCGTGGTGGCCCGGGCCCGGCCGGAATGAGCCGTGGGGGGCGGTCGCCCGGCCGGAGGCCGTGAGCCGCGAGCGGCGCTGAAGGGGGGGGCGGGGGTGGTGCTGCGCCGACACGGCACCACCCCCGCCGGATTGGCCCTGCGAGGCCAGAAACGCCGCTCGGGACGGCGTTGCTCAATCTTCAATCAGCGGCGCGGGGGCGCACCAGGGTTGCAGAGGGTTGCAACTTGCTGACGGTGTGACCGGAGTGTGCCCTTCCGTGCGTGCGGGGCGGCAGTATGAGACGCACCGGAGCGGCCGGAAACCGTCGGCCCGACGGCTTGACACCCGCCCGCGTCCTCTGGTGAACCCTGTGTGCCGGACCGCTTCTGCTCTTCGGGAGGCCCTTGTGGCGAAGTCGCCCGTGAACGTGGCGCAGCTCGCGGCCGTGGACGCCGCCCGGGCGGCGCGCGTGCTCAGCGAGGTGCGCGACGCCAGGCTCGCCGGGCAGCGGGCGCGGGTGGCGCCCCGCCCGGTGATCGAGCAGTCGTGGGAGCGCATGCTGCGCCACGGTGTGGACCCGGAGCACGACCGCCGGTCGGGGCTGCTGAGCTCCGAGGAGGTGCGCCGGCGCCGGGACGCCTCGCCACTGAAGGAGGTGCTGCCGGTCCTGCGGGAGGGACTGCTGTCGGTGGCGGACACCGCGCACCACATCATGGTGGTCGCCGACGAGGACGGCCGGGTGCTGTGGCGGGAGGGCTGCGTGCCGGTGCTGCGCCGGGCGGACGTGCTGGGCTTCGAAGTCGGCGCCGACTGGCGGGAGGACGTGGTGGGCACCAACGGCATCGGCACCCCGGCGGTGGTGCGGGGGCCGGTCCAGGTGTTCGCCTCCGAGCACTTCGTGCGCTCGCAGACCACGTGGACCTGTGCGGGCGCCCCGATCACGGACCCGCGGGACGGTCGGCTGATCGGCGTGGTGGATGTCAGCGGCCCCCTGGAGACGATGCATCCGGCCACTCTGGCCTGGGTGGACTCGGTGGCGAAGCTGGCGGAGGCGCGGCTGCGCGAGAGGCATCTGGTGGCGCTGGAGCGGCTGCGGGCGGTGGCGGCGCCGATCCTCGCCCGGCTGGGCGGCCGGGCCGCGGTGGTGGACCGGGACGGCTGGACGGCGGCGGTCAGCGGGATGCCGTACACCAGCCGGATCACGTTGCCCAAGCCGCCGCTGCCGGGCCGCCGGTGGCTGCCCGCGCTCGGGGTGTGCGCGGTGGAGCCGCTGGACGGGGGCTGGCTGATCCGGGCCGCCGACGAGCCGCTGCCGCCGGGCACCACCCGGATCGTGCTGGATTTGACCCGGCCGCGCCGCTGGTCGGTGCGCGTGTCCGGGGCGGCGGGCACCTGGTCGCACGAACTGAGCCCGCGCCACGCGGAGTTGTTGTACCTCCTCGCGGTGCGCGACGGGGGGCGCAGCGCGGCCGACCTGGCCGGGGAGGTGTTCGGCGACCCGGGGCGGACGGTGACGGTGCGGGCCGAGATGTCGCGGGTGCGGCGGTATCTCGGGGGTCTGCTGGAGCATCGCCCGTACCGCTTCAGCGAGGACGCCGACGTCGAGCTGCTGCTGCCCGACGACCCTCGGGACCTGCTCACGCACTCCTCGGCACCTACGGTGGCCGCCGGGCGCGAACGTGGCTGATTCCTATCGCATTCGGGCGGCCGCCGGGACATCTTCCGGGTATCTGCGCAGTCTTCGTCCGCGGCCCGGGTCCCCTGCCGTAGCATCCCCCCTACGGGCCACCCCACCTGCTCCTGTGTCAACGTACGGACCACCGGGCGCAGTTGGCTCGCCTCGGGAGGACGAATGAAGCATCGGGGCCGACACCGCCGGCGCAGGCGCGGCAGGGCGCTGCGCGCGTTCCTGGCCGGAACCGCTCTGGCGCTCACCGGCGCCGCCACGCTGATCAGCGCGTCCCAGGCGACGGTCACCGACGATCCCGGGGCACTGAGGTCCCTCGCCGCCACCGGCGCCGAGGCCGGCGCGGCGCGGCTGGCGGAGGAGCCGGTGCCGCGCGCCGCCCTCGACCGGCTGGCCTCGGCCATGGGGCGCCCCCTCGGTGTCGGGGAGGTGCTGGCCGACGCCGACCACACGCTGCGCGGCGCCGACGACTGCGCCCCCGATGAGCGGGGCGCGCTGCCCGAGGCGCCGGCGGCCACCCGGGCGTACTGCTGGGACGCCGAGGACACCCGCGGCTGGCACGCCGGTGCCGTCACCACCTCAGGTGACGCCTCCGACGACGGCCGCTGGGGTGCGCACCAGGTGATCCTCGCGGGCTGGTCGACGGTCGGCGACGAGACGGAGCCGGACGGGACGTCCGACGCGGGGAGCACGACGACCGAGGCGGGCGGCACGACGGACGAGGCGGGCGCGAGCGGTGCCGCCGAGGCCGGGGACGCCGTCGTACCGGACGGCGCGCCGGGGCCCGGTGGCAGGGACGGCGGCGGCCGTCTGGCTCGGGTCGCCTTCGTCGACGCGGACGATCCGGAGCGGCTCAGCTACACGTGGGTGCTGCTCGTCGTGCCCGTGGAGGGCGGCCGGGACTACCGGGCCCTGGAGTCGCGGGTGGCGGGGATGGTCTGGTTCCGGGACCGGCTGCTGGTGACCGCCGACGAGGGCGACCGCACGGCGCTGTACGTGTACGACGTCAACCGGATCCACCGGGCCACCGCGCCCGGCGACGCCGTGGGCCGGGTGCCCGGCGGCTGGTCGGCGCACCACGCCCGGTTCGTCCTGCCCGCGGTCGGCACCTACCGTCCGGCCGGAGGCCCGGGAACCCCCTCCACCGCCTCCGTGTCGCTGGACCGCAGCACCACCCCGCCCAGCCTGGTCGCCGCCGAGCGGACCACCCCGGACGGCGACGGGCGAGCGCGCCTGTGGCGCTACGCGTTCAGCGCCGTGCCGGAGCGCTCCGGGCCGCTCGTCACGGACGCCGCGGGGCGGGCGGTGCCGGACGAGGTGTACGAGACGAAGGCGACCGGGGTGCGCGGGGTACTGGCCCGCGACGGCGCCTGGTACGTGACGCGGGCGGCCGCCCCGGGGCACGAGCACGGCACGCTGTGGCGGCAGGACGGAGCGGGAGCGCGCTCCCCGACCTGCGGCTCGGGTGTCCACCGCTGCTGGAGCGGGCTCACCCGGTCGCTGTCCTACTGGCCCCGGACCGGCGAGGTGTGGGCGCAGTCGGGGCGGACGCTGTTCGCGCTGGAGCTGGCGGACATCGACAGATCGGCCGAGTAGATGGTTGTCTGACCGGCATGAGCAACATCCCCGTGACCACCTGGTCCCTGGAGCAGACCTCCCCGGCCGACCTGCTGCCCGCCGCCGCACCCGACGAGGAGGTGGTGGTGACGCGCGCCGAGGTGCCCTCCCCCGAGTTCAGCCGGTTCCTGTACGCGTCCGTGGGCGGGGACATCCGCTGGGTGGACCGGCTGGGCTGGTCGTACGCCCGGTGGCGGGAGCACCTGACGCGTCCGGGGGTGGAGACCTGGGTGGCCTACGAGCGGGGCACACCGGCGGGGTACGTGGAGCTGACCCCGGGGGACGACGGGGTCGTGGAGATCGAGTACTTCGGCCTGATCCCGGCGTTCCGGGGCCGGCGCATCGGCGGGCACCTGTTGTCGTACGGCACCGCCCGCGCGTGGGACCTCGCGGAGCGCTGGCCGGGGCTGGCCGAGACCAAGCGGGTGTGGCTGCACACCTGCAGCCTGGACGGCGAGCACGCCATGGCCAATTACCAGCGGCGCGGTTTCCGGCTGTTCGACACCAAGGTGGAGGAGCAGCGCGCGGTGGCGGCCCCGGGGCCGTGGCCGGGCGCCCACCCCGAGGCCGGCTGAGACCGCGGCGCCTACCGCGCCCGACCTGCGCGGACAACCCCTCGTCCGCGCCATGTGACCGACACCACCCTTGTCCCACTCTTCGGGACAAGGGTGTCCGCATTTTGGACAAAGCTGGACTGTGTCCAGATCGCCATGACACGCTTCCGTCATGCCTGGAACTGGAATTGCCTTGGTGAGTCGGCGGCACGTCGACCTCGGCCGCATGTCCAGCGCCATCTGTCCGGCGAGCTGACGCCCACAGCACCGCCGCATCCCCCTTTGGTCTCCCTGTGCGCGACGAGGCGCACGGCAACGCACTCGTGCGCCCGTATGCGCAGGTCAGAGCCGTTCTGCAGTTTTTCTCGAAGTCCCGACAGTCCCGAAGGACGTATTCACGATGGCCGCCACCCCGCAGAATCCTGCCGCCTCCGCGCCCCGCCGCAAGGTGAGCCGTCACCGCGGTGAGGGTCAGTGGGCCATGGGCCACTTCACCCCGCTCAACGGCAACGAGCAGGCCAAGAAGGACGACGACGGTCTCAATGTGCGGACACGCATTGAGACGATCTACTCCAAGCGGGGTTTCGACTCCATCGACCCCAGCGACCTGCGCGGCCGGATGCGCTGGTGGGGCCTCTACACCCAGCGCAAGCCCGGGATCGACGGCGGCAAGACCGCGGTCCTGGAGCCCGAGGAACTGGACGACGAGTACTTCATGCTGCGCGTCCGCGTCGACGGCGGCGCGCTGACCACGGCGCAGCTGCGGGTCATCGGTGAGATCTCCCAGGAGTTCGCGCGCGGCACCGCCGACATCACCGACCGGCAGAACGTCCAGTACCACTGGATCCGGATCGAGGACGTCCCCGAGATCTGGAACCGGCTGGAGGCGGTGGGCCTGTCCACGGTGACCGCCTGCGGCGACACCCCGCGCGTGATGATCGGATCCCCCGTCGCGGGCATCGCCGAGGACGAGATCATCGACGCCACCCCGGCCCTGGAGGAGATGAAGCGCCGGGTGCTGAACAACCCGGCCTACTCCAACCTCCCCCGCAAGTTCAAGACGGCCATCTCGGGTTCACCGCTGCTGGACGTGGTGCACGAGATCAACGACGTCGCGTTCGTCGGCGTCCGCCACCCCGAGCACGGCCCGGGCTTCGACGTGTGGGTCGGCGGCGGCCTGTCCACCAACCCCAAGCTGGGCGTACGGCTCGGTGCCTGGGTGCCGATCGACGAGGTCCCCGACGTCTACGAGGGCGTCATCTCGATCTTCCGGGACTACGGCTACCGCCGGCTGCGCAACCGGGCCCGGCTGAAGTTCCTGGTCGCCGACTGGGGCGCGGAGAAGTTCCGCCAGGTCCTTCAGGACGAGTACCTCGGCGGGCGCAAGCTGCTCGACGGGCCCGCCCCCGAGCAGCCCGTCCAGCAGTGGCGCGACCACATCGGCGTGCACCGTCAGAAGGACGGCCGCTTCTACGTCGGTTTCGCGCCGCGCGTCGGCCGCGTCGACGGCGCCACGCTGACGAAGATCGCCGACCTGGCGGAGGCGCACGGCTCGGGCCGGGTGCGTACCACGGTCGAGCAGAAGATGATCGTCCTCGATGTCGCGGAGGACCAGGTCGACTCGCTGGTCGACGGTCTGGAAGCGCTGGACCTCACCGCGCGGCCGTCCTCGTTCCGGCGCGGCACCATGGCCTGCACCGGCATCGAGTTCTGCAAGCTCGCCATCGTGGAGACCAAGCAGCGCGGCTCGACGCTGATCGACGAACTGGAGCGCCGCCTCCCGGAGTTCGACGAGCCGATCACCATCAACCTCAACGGCTGCCCGAACGCCTGCGCCCGTATCCAGGTGGCGGACATCGGTCTCAAGGGCCAGCTGGTCGTCGACGACCGTGGCGAGCAGGTCGAGGGCTACCAGGTGCACCTCGGCGGCGCCCTCGGCCTGGAGCCCGGCTTCGGCCGCAAGGTGCGCGGCCTGAAGGTGACGGCGCAGGAACTGCCGGACTACATCGAGCGCGTCCTCAAGCGGTTCCAGGCCGAGCGCGAGGACGGCGAGCGGTTCGCCGCCTGGGCGGCCCGCGCCTCCGAGGAGGCCCTGTCGTGAGCGAGCGCGCGGCGCCCTTCTACTGCCCCTACTGCGGCGACGAGGACCTCCGGCCGAGCGAAGCCGGGGAGGGCAGGCACGGCACCTGGGAGTGCGGGGCCTGCAACCGCGCATTCCAGCTGAAGTTCCTCGGACTGCTCGCCCGGGGTCTGCGGCAGGCCGAAAACGGAGGGGACCGGACATGACGGCGGCTCAGCAGGAGCGCACGGCCGATGAGTTGAAGGCACTCGCCGAGCAGGCGGGGCGCGACCTGGAGGACGCCTCCGCGCTGGAGATCCTCCAGTGGGCGGTGGACACCTTCGGGACGTCCTTCTGCGTGACCTCGTCCATGGAGGACGCGGTGGTCGCCCACCTCGCTTCCCGCGTCCTGAAGGGCGTGGACGTGGTGTTCCTCGACACCGGCTACCACTTCCCCGAGACCATCGGCACCCGGGACGCGGTCGAGGCGGTGATGGACGTCAACGTCATCACCCTCACCCCGCGCCGGACGGTCGCCGAGCAGGACGCCGAGTACGGGCCGAAGCTGCACGACCGCGACCCCGACCTGTGCTGCAGGCTCCGCAAGGTCCAGCCGCTGGAGGAGGGTCTCACCGGCTACCAGGCGTGGGCGACCGGGCTGCGCCGCGACGAGTCCCCGACCCGGGCGAACACCCCGGTGGTCGGCTGGGACGAGAAGCGGCAGAAGGTCAAGGTCTCGCCGATCGCGCGCTGGACGCAGGACGACGTGGACGCCTACGTCGCCGAGCACGGCGTACTGACCAACCCGCTGCTGATGGACGGCTACGCCTCGGTCGGCTGCGCGCCCTGCACCCGCCGGGTCCTGGCGGGCGAGGACGCCCGTGCCGGTCGCTGGGCCGGCAGCGCCAAGACCGAGTGCGGACTGCACGCATGACCGCCGCCCACGGCGCACACACGGCATCCACAGCCGCGGCTGTTACTGCTGTGACCGAAGTGACGCGCCCCACGGCGCAGACGACCACCACGACTCAGGAGACTCACGTGACGAGCGGAGCCACCGTCTGGCTCACGGGGCTGCCGAGCGCCGGCAAGACCACCATCGCCCACGAACTGGCCGGCCGGCTGCGCGCGGAGGGCCACCGCGTCGAGGTGCTCGACGGCGACGAGATCCGCGAGTTCATCTCGGCGGGCCTCGGCTTCAGCCGCGAGGACCGGCACACCAACGTGCAGCGCATCGGCTACCTCGCCGAACTGCTCGCCCGCAACGGCGTCAAGGCGCTCGTCCCGGTGATCGCGCCCTACGCCGACAGCCGTGAGGCCGTGCGCAAGCGCCACCAGCAGGGCGGCACCGCGTACCTGGAGGTGCACGTGGCCACGCCGGTCGAGGTGTGCTCCGTACGCGATGTGAAGGGCCTGTACGCCAAGCAGGCGGCGGGCGAGCTGACCGGACTCACCGGGGTCGACGACCCCTACGAGGAGCCCGAGACGCCCGACCTGCGCATCGAGTCCCAGAACCAGACCGTGCAGGAGTCCGCGGCGTCGGTGTACGCCCTGCTCACCGAAAGGGGACTGGCATGACGACCGTCGCCGCCGTCCACGAGGACACGGAAAGCCCGTACGCCCTCTCCCACCTGGACGCCCTGGAGTCCGAGGCCGTCCACATCTTCCGTGAGGTGGCCGGGGAGTTCGAGAACCCGGTGATCCTGTTCTCCGGTGGCAAGGACTCCATCGTGATGCTGCACCTGGCGCTGAAGGCGTTCACGCCGGCGCCGGTGCCGTTCGCGCTGCTGCACGTGGACACCGGGCACAACTTCCCGGAGGTCATCGACTACCGCGACCGCGCGGTGGCCGAGCACGGGCTGCGGCTGCACGTGGCCTCCGTGCAGGACTACATCGACCGCGGCGTCCTCAAGGAGCGCCCGGACGGCACCCGCAACCCGCTGCAGACGCTGCCGCTGACGGAGAAGATCCAGAGCGAGCGGTTCGACGCGGTCTTCGGCGGCGGCCGGCGCGACGAGGAGAAGGCGCGGGCCAAGGAGCGGGTGTTCTCCCTGCGGGACGAGTTCTCCCAGTGGGACCCGCGCCGCCAGCGGCCGGAGCTGTGGAACCTGTACAACGGCCGGCACGCGCCCGGTGAGCACGTGCGGGTGTTCCCGCTGTCGAACTGGACCGAGCTGGACGTCTGGCAGTACATCGCCCGCGAGGGCATCGAGCTGCCGGAGATCTACTTCGCGCACGAGCGCGAGGTGTTCGCCCGCAACGGCATGTGGCTGACCGCCGGCGAGTGGGGCGGGCCGAAGGACGGCGAGACCGTCGAGAAGCGGCTGATCCGCTACCGGACCGTCGGTGACATGTCCTGCACGGGCGCCGTCGACTCCGACGCCACCACGCTGGACGCCGTGATCGCCGAGATCGCCGCCTCCCGGCTCACCGAGCGCGGCGCCACCCGCGCCGACGACAAGCTCTCCGAGGCCGCGATGGAAGACCGCAAGCGCGAGGGGTACTTCTAAACATGAGCACGACCACGACCGAGGCGCTCTCGGCCACCACCCTGCTGCGGTTCGCCACCGCCGGTTCCGTCGACGACGGCAAGTCCACCCTGGTGGGCCGGCTCCTGCACGACTCCAAGTCGGTCCTCGCCGACCAGCTGGAGGCCGTGGAGCACGCGTCCCGCAACCGCGGCCAGGAAGCGCCCGACCTGGCGCTGCTGACCGACGGTCTGCGCGCCGAGCGCGAGCAGGGCATCACCATCGACGTGGCCTACCGCTACTTCGCCACGCCGCGCCGCCGGTTCATCCTGGCCGACACCCCCGGGCACGTGCAGTACACCCGGAACATGGTCACCGGCGCCTCCACGGCCGAGCTGACGGTGATCCTCGTCGACGCCCGCAACGGGGTCGTCGAGCAGACCCGCCGGCACGCCGCGATCGCCGCGCTGCTGCGCGTCCCGCACGTCGTGCTCGCCGTGAACAAGATGGACCTGGTCGGCTACCAGGAGTCCGTGTTCGCGGCCATCGCCGAGGAGTTCACGGCGTACGCGACCGAGCTGGGCGTTCCCGAGGTCACCGCGATCCCGATCTCGGCGCTGGAGGGCGACAACGTGGTGGAGCCCTCCGCCCACATGGACTGGTACGGCGGCCCGACGGTGCTGGAGCACCTGGAGACCGTCCCGGTCAGCCACGACCTGGCGCACTGCCACGCGCGACTGCCCGTGCAGTACGTGATCCGGCCGCAGACCGCCGAGCACCCCGACTACCGGGGGTACGCCGGCCAGATCGCCGCCGGTACCTTCCACGTCGGCGAGGACGTGACGATCCTGCCGTCCGGCCGCGCCACGAAGATCGCCGGGATCGAGCTGCTGGGCAGCCCGGTCGACGTCGCCTGGACCACCCAGTCGGTGACGGTGCTGCTGGCGGACGACGTCGACGTCTCGCGCGGCGACCTGATCGTGCCCAGCAAGGACGCGCCGCCGACCACGCAGGACGTCGAGGCCACCGTCTGCCACGTCGCCGACCAGCCGCTGACCGTCGGCCACCGGGTGCTGCTCAAGCACGGCACCCGCACGGTCAAGGCGATCGTCAAGGACATCCCGTCCCGGCTCACGCTGGACGACCTGTCGCTGCACCCGCACCCGGGGCAGCTGGCCGCCAACGACATCGGCCGGGTGAAGATCCGCACCGCCGAGCCGCTGCCGGTCGACTCCTACGCCGACTCGCGCCGCACCGGCTCCTTCATCCTGATCGACCCCGCCGACGGCACCACGCTGACCGCCGGCATGGTCGGCGAGTCCTTCGCCGCCCCGGAGCCCGTCCGGGACGGCGCCGAGGACGACGGGTGGGACTTCTGACATGCATCCCACCGACTACTGGTCCACGTTCGCCAAGGAGGGCGGCCGCGTCGGCAGCGGCGCTCTGGGCTGCGGGCAGGGCGGGGTAGCGCGATGTGCGCGATGACGTACACCCGCAGCCGTCGTCATCGACGAAAACGCCCTGCCGACCTCCCGGCCACGCTCTGAGACCGTGACCGCCGGGCCACCGAGAGGAACCCCTCCCGTGCCTGCCACCCCCGTGCCCCGCCGCACGCTCGCGGTGCTCGCCGTGCTCCCCCTGCTGCTGCTCGCCGCCTGCGGTTACGGCTCCAAGGCCGTCGACGCCGACGCCCGCCAGCAGATCGCGGCCGGGGCGGAGAAGATCGACGGACTCGACTCCGTGAGGATCGGCTACTTCGGCAACCTGACCCACGGGACGGCCCTGGTCGCGCACCACGAGGGCTTCTTCCAGAAGGCCCTCGGCGCCACCCGGGCGCGGTACCAGGTGTTCAACGCGGGACCCTCCGAGATCGAGGCGCTGAACTCGGGCTCCCTGGACATCGGCTGGATCGGGCCGTCCCCGGCCGTCAACGGCTACACCCGGTCCGAGGGCCGCAACCTGCGCATCATCGGGGGTTCCGCCTCGGGCGGGGTGAAGCTGGTGGTGAACCCGGAGAAGATCAGGACCCCGGCGGACGTCGAGGGCAGGCGGATCGCCACCCCGCAGCTCGGCAACACCCAGGACGTGGCCCTCCTCGACTGGATCGCCGAACAGGGCTGGACGGTCGACGCCCAGAGCGGCAAGGGCGACGTGTCGGTGGTGCGCACGGACAACAAGGTGGTGCCCGACGCCTACCGGTCCGGCTCCGTCGACGGTGCCTGGGTGCCGGAGCCGACCGCGTCGAAGCTGGTGGCCGAGGGCGCGAAGGTGCTGCTGGACGAGTCCGACCTGTGGCCGGACGAGAAGTTCGTGATCACGAACATCATCGTGTCGCAGAAGTTCCTCGCGGAGCACCCGAAGGCCGTCGAGGCGGTGCTGAGGGCGTCGGTCGAGACCAACCGGTGGATCAACGCCCACCCGGACGAGGCGAAGGCCGCGGCCAACGCCCAGCTCAAGGCCGACGCCGGAAAGCCGCTGCCGGCCGACGTGCTCGGCCCGGCCTGGGCGTCCATCCGGTTCACCGACGACCCGCTGGCCGCGACGCTCGCCGTCCAGGCGCGGCACGCCGCACGGGCCGGTCTGCTGGAACGGCCCGAACTGGCCGGCATCTACGACCTCGGGCCGCTCAACAAGGTCCTCGCGGCGGCCGGCGAGCCGGCCGTCGACGACGCCGGCCTGGGCGCCGGGTGAGCCCCGTGCACCAGCCCGCGGACCGACCCGCAGTCCAGCTTGCAGCCAACGAAGATCCCAGGAGGTGACGACCATGGCCATCGCGACCGTCAAGGCCGAGGACGCCCGGGCCGTCGAGCACGCCGCCCGAATCGACCACGTATCGAAGTCCTTCACCGGGCCCGCCGGGCAGCAGCTCGTCCTGGACGACATCTCGCTGGATGTCGCGCCGGGCGAGTTCGTCACGCTGCTGGGCGCCTCCGGCTGCGGCAAGTCGACGCTGCTGAACCTGGTGGCGGGGCTCGACAGGCCGTCCGCGGGGGTCATCACGACCGACGGCCGGCCGGCGCTGATGTTCCAGGAGCACGCCCTGTTCCCGTGGCTGACCGCGGGCAAGAACATCGAACTCGCCCTGAAGCTCCGGGGGGTCGCGAAGGGCGAGCGGCGCGGGCGCGCCGAGGAACTTCTGGAACTGGTCCGGCTGGGGGGCTCGTACGGCAAGCGGGTGCACGAGCTGTCCGGCGGGATGCGGCAGCGGGTCGCGATGGCCCGCGCGCTCGCCCAGGACAGCAACCTGCTGCTGATGGACGAGCCGTTCGCGGCGCTGGACGCCATCACCCGGGACGTGCTGCACGACGAGCTGACCCGGATCTGGGCGGAGACCGGCCTGTCGGTGCTGTTCGTCACGCACAACGTGCGCGAGGCGGTGCGGCTGGCGCAGCGCGTGGTGCTGCTGTCCTCGCGGCCGGGCCGGGTGGCCCGTGAGTGGCGGGTGGACATCCCGCAGCCGCGGCGGATCGAGGACGCGCCGGTGGCCGAACTGTCCCGAGAGATCACCGAAGTACTGCGTGGGGAGATCCGCCGTCATGGCCAGCACTGAGACCACCGACCCGGCCGCGCGCGACCAGGACGGCGGCGGCGAGCTGGGCGGTCTGGAGGCGGGCCTGGACGCCCTGGAGACCTCGACGACGAGCCGTACTCCGCTGCGCCGCACCCTGATCGACAAGGTGCTGCCGCCGATCGTCGCCGTCGTGGTGGTCCTGATCGCCTGGCAGGCGCTGATCTCCTTGGAGATCGTCGACGACCCGACCAAGCTGCCCTCGCCGGCCGACGTGGGCGCCGAGTTCCGCGAGGCGTGGCTGGAGGGCACGCTCCACGAGTTCGTCTGGACCAGCGTCTCGCGCGGTCTGCTGGGCTTCCTGCTGGCGCTGGCCATCGGCACGCCGCTGGGTCTGCTGGTGGCGCGGGTGAAGTTCGTGCGCGCCGCCATCGGGCCGATCCTGTCCGGTCTGCAGTCGCTGCCGTCGGTGGCGTGGGTGCCGCCGGCGGTGATCTGGCTGGGCCTGAACAACTCGATGATGTACGCGGTCATCCTGCTCGGTGCGGTGCCGTCCATCGCCAACGGCCTGGTCTCCGGCATCGACCAGGTGCCGCCGCTGTTCCTGCGCGCCGGCCGCACCATGGGCGCGACGGGGCTGAAGGGCGCCTGGCACATCGTCATGCCGGCCGCGCTGCCGGGGTACCTGGGCGGTCTGAAGCAGGGGTGGGCCTTCTCCTGGCGCTCCCTGATGGCCGCGGAGATCATCGCCTCCTCGCCCGACCTGGGCGTCGGTCTGGGCGCGCTGCTGGAGAACGGCCGCAACGCCAGTTCCATGGCGATGGTGTTCCAGGCGATCATCATGATCCTGTTCGTCGGTATCGCGATCGACCTGCTGATCTTCAGTCCGCTGGAGCGGTGGGTGCTGCGCAGCCGCGGTCTGCTGGCGAGGAGCTGAACGCCCGTGTTCGGACAGCCGGTTCTTCTCGTCGTCGCACACGGCAGCCGTGACCCGCGGCACGCCGCGACCGTGCACGCCCTGGTGGAGCGGGTCCGCGCGCAGCGCCCGGGTCTGCGGGTGGAGACCGGCTTCCTCGACTTCAACGTGCCGTCGGTGCCGGGGGTGCTGGAGTCGCTGGCGGCGGAGGGTGTGCGGGACGTCGTGGCGCTGCCGCTCCTGCTGACCCGCGCCTTCCACGCTAAGGCGGACATCCCGGCGGTGCTGCGTCAGGCGCCGGCGCGGCTGCGGATCCGGCAGGCCGAGGTGCTCGGTCCGTCGCCGCTGCTGCTGGCCGCTCTGGAGCGCCGCCTGTACGAGGCCGGGCTGAGTCCGGCCGACAAGTCCTCGACCGGGGTCGTGCTGGCCTCGGCGGGGTCCTCCGACCCGGAGGCGAGCGCGGTGATCGCAGCAATCGCGCGGGAGTGGCGGCACACCGGTTGGTGCGCCGTGCGGCCCGCGTTCGCCTCCGCGTCCCCGCCGCGCACCGAGGACGCGGTGCGGGAACTGCGCGCGCTCGGCTGCGCGCGGGTCGCGGTGGCGCCGTACGTCCTGGCGCCCGGCTTCCTCCCCGACCGCATCGCGCGTGGGGCGGCGGACGCCGATGTCCTGGCCGAGGTCCTGGGCCCGGCCCCGGAGGTGGCCCGCCTGCTGCTGCGCCGCTACGACACCGCCCGCCTGCCGCTGGCGGCCGCGGTCGGCGCCTAGAAGGCTCATGAAGAGATCTTCATGAGCCTTCTGGAGCCCGGACGGCGTCAGCGGGCCGGCCACCACCTCGTGGGCCGGTGCACGACGAGGCTCTCCACCGTGTACGACAGCTCGGTCACGTCAGGGTCCGGAGGCGGGTGGTAGCGGCCCGCCGACACCGAGAGGTTGACGATGAGGTACGCGTGCCATTCGCGGCCCACGCCGCGCCCGTCCGCGAAGACCTCCTCGCCGTTCAGCGACCACGCCACGTCGCGCCGGCCGAAGGTCACGCCCACGTCGATGAGGCCTCCGCGACGGATGGCGTCGTCGCGTACGTACTCGCCCGACCGCCGTACGTGGTTGGTCAGTTCGAGCAGGTCGGGGTTGTCCGGGTGGTACTCGAACACGTCGACCTCGTTGCCGCCGTCCCGCCACGTCCAGATCGCCGGCCACGCCCCCAGTCCGACGGGCAGCCGCACCCGGGCCCGGAGCCGGTCCCCGGCGCGGACCTGGAAGCCCTCGGCGCTCCCCTCCGTGGTCAACAGGCCGGTGTCCCACAGGCCGTCGGGTCGCCGGGTGGCGCGGAAGGTCCCGGTGCGGCTGTGATCAGCGGCATCGGTCAGGTGATCCAGCTTGTTGTCACCCGGATTGGTGGGACCACCGCCGGGATAGGCCCACGAACGCCCGGCGACCCACTGGGTCTCCGAGGCGAAATCAGCCGTGAAGACGACCTGCCACACCGCGCCCTCCTTCGACGGGGACCTCGTCGGACAGGGCAGTTCTCCCCACCTGCTCCTCGTGCATGCGGCACGCCGTAGGATCGCCGCCGTCTTTCACGCGTGTGAGTGAAGCGTACGTTTCCCGCGCCCGGCAGCACCGGTTCGGCGCCGCTCACGCCAGGCGCGCGGTGGGTCCTTGCACCGACCCGATCAGTGACCTGTTCCGTGGTCCACTCGGACGACCTTGCCCTGGCGCGGGTCCCGGCCGCTCTCGCCCAGGGCCCGGTCGAACGGCGGCGCGTCGTCGGGGACCGGCACCGGGTCGGCGAAACCGTCGTACTGGCGGTAGAGGTCGCCGTGGCGCAGGACCACGTCGAGGACGAAGCGGGCGGCGCCGTCCGAGACGCGCAGGTCCTGGCCGGTGGCGGCGGCGACGTCCCAGCCGTGCACCGCCATCTCCTTGATGATCATGGCGGCGATGTCGGCGGCCGGCATCATCGCCCCGCCCAGGTCGATCTCCCCCTCCCAGACCGCCGGGTCCGCCCAGGCCGCCACCGCGCGGTCGAGCTGGGCGGCGTACGCCTCGGCCCAGTCCGGTTCGGCGGTGAAGTCGCGGGAGGTCAGCTCCTCGGACAGCGCGGTGCGCCGGGCCCGGTGTTCCAGTCCGTGGGAGGTGTAGAGGACCCAGTGGCCGACCAGGGTCCGGACGTCCCACCCGGCGCAGTGGCTCGGGGCGTCCAGCTGCTCGGGCCGGACCCCGCGGGCGATGCGGGCCGCCTCGGCGGCGCACTCGGACATGTACTGGTGTGCCTCGTCGTACGTCATGCCGAGCACGCTACGAAGGGCCGGCGCCGGGCGTCTTGAAGAAACGCGACACCGCGCGGGCGGCCCGGCCCGGCTCAGCCGGCCTCGTCGGCGAGGCGGACCAGCTCCGCCACGGTCATCTGCCCCGGCCGACGCCGCTCCCGCGCGAACGTGTCGGCGAGTCGCTGCAGAAGGGCGTTCAGCGGGGTGGGTACGCCGTGCAGCCGTCCCAGCAGGACGATCTCACCGTTGAGGTAGTCGGCCTCGATGGTTCCGGTGCCCCGGCTGAGCGACTGCCACGAGGAACCGCCGCCGCGCGGGGCGCCGGGCAGCGGGACCAGGGTCATCCTGCCGCCCCGGGCCCGCCGCTCCTCCTCCGCACTCGCGTACGGGACGCCTGCGGCGTCGAGGACCCGCTCACCCTCGGCGCGCACCCTGGTGTACAGCGCCCTCGCGTCGGCGCTGTCGACGGGCCCGGTCAGCGCCTCCAGGGCGTTGCCCAGGTTGCTCAGCAGCTTGGCGTACTGCCACCGGGCCACGTCCGCCACCACCGGCGCCGCGAAGTGCGCCTTCTCCAGGTCGGCGGCGATCCGGTGGGTGGTGTCGTCCGCGCCGTGCGGATGGCGGCCGAGGTGGAGGATGCCGGTCAGGGGGGTGCCTGCGGCGGAGACGACGCCGGGTTCGACGTGGGTGCAGGGCAACCAGACACAGACACCGTGGACGTGCCGGAAGCGGCGCAGGGCGAGGCGCTGGCTCTCCACGCCGTTCTGCGCGCACACCAGCGGCAGCCGCTCCGCCGCGGTGCCTCCGCCGGCCACCGGCACCGGGGCCCAGGCCCGCAGCGCCGCCTCGCTGTCCTGGGTCTTCACCGCGAGGACGAGGACGTCGTCCGGGCGCAGTCCGTCCAGCCCGTCCGGACCCTCGACGACGGGCAGCCGGTACGTCAGTTCGCCCTCGGGCACCCTCAGGCGCAGCCCGTCGTCCCGCAGCGCCGCGTGGTGCGCGCCGCGCGCGACGAGCACCACCTCCTGCCCGGCCCCCGCCAGCCGCCCGCCGATGGTGCCGCCGACGGCTCCCGCCCCGATGATGATGTAGCGCATGGGCCGAGCCTCGCACAGGCCGGCCTCGCCGCAGAGGGCAGGGCCGAACGACCGTGGCCGGTAGGGGGGCTGATGGCCCGTCACCCGGAGGGCGGGCCGAAGGTCGTGCACCCGAGCCCCGAGACCGCCGCGCGCCACGCGGGGTCAGTCGGCGGCGGGGGTGAAGAGGGTTCCCTGGTGGAAGTACATCCGCCAGCGGCCGTCGGGTGAGCGGCGCCACAACGAACTGCGGTGCGCGTGGCGGCCGTCGTGGTCGGTGTCGAAGGTGAGGTGCACCAGGTCCGGCGCCAGCTCGACACCGTTCATCCGGGTCGCGACGATCGGGCTGTCGTCGGGGGAGGCGCCGGCCGCGAGGGCGGCGAGCATCGATGCGCGGTCCCACCGCCGGCCTGAGGCGCCGAACTCCTGCCAGTCGGGGTGCAGCAGCTCGTCGACCAGGTCGGGCCGGCAGCGCACGGCCGGGTCGAGCAGCCGCAGCTCGCCCTCGATGGCGGCGGCGACCGCCGGGCCGTGCTCAGTCGTCGAGGTCATCGGTCATCTCCAGGAGCTTGACGACGGTGTTCCAGTTGCGGGTGGTGGCGATCAGGCCCTTGGTGAGGCGGGGCCGGGACAGGGCCTCGGCGAGCTTGGACCGGCCGAGCCCGTCGGGCGCGTACAGGTAGAGGGCCCGGTCGCCCAGCCGGTAGTCCTCGGGGGCGTACGCCGCCGGATCGACCGAGGCGAAGCGGTCGGCGCCCACGGGAGCGGAGAAGTAGGTGACGTGCAGTTGCCTGGGCTGCAGCTCGGCCGCGGGGAAGGGACAGTCCTCGGCGACGGCCTTCAGGTAGGCGTGGTCGCGCACGATCACGTCCACGGCGAACCCGAACCGCTCGTCGACGGCCCGCGCCAGCTCGGCGGCGAGGGAGTCCTCGTCGCCGTGGTCCGACGCGAAGACGGCCTGACCGCTCTGCAGGTAGGTGCGGACCCCGACGTGCCCGAGGCCCTCCATCAGGGTCCGCAGTTCGGCCATCGGGAGCTTTCGGCTGCCGCCCACGTTGATGCCGCGCAGCAGCGCCGCGTACGTCGTCGTCATGGGCCCACCCTAAGCGGCTCCCGAACCCTGATCACCTTCCCTCGGCACCCCGATAGATGTAAGGGCCCGTTGTCCTCCCCAGCGGTGATACGGCGGCGTGCGGAGGGAGGAGGCGGGTTCCCCCGGGTTCACCGGGCAGTACGACGAGATGGCTTTATCCCGCGCATACCTTCGATACACACGGTGGCGGCAGGGGGTCGTCACGACAGATGAGGGGGCAGCCCGTCATGGGGAACCAGACAACGCGGGTGCGGGGCCTCGCCGCCCGGGCCGGCGGCTGGAGTGCTCGGCACCGATGGGCGGCCGTCGGGATCTGGGTGCTGTTCGTCGTACTGGCGATGGGGCTCGGTTCGGCGGCGGGCCGGGTCGACGTCAAGGACAGCGACCAGCTCCAGGGCGAGACGCACACCGCCGCGAAGATCATCGAGGATTCCGGGATCGAGGAGCCCGCGAGCGAGACGGTCCTGATCCAGGGCAGGGACGGGCTGAAGGCCACCGACGGGGAGTTCCGGCAGGCCGTCCAGTCGGTGATGAAGGCCGTCGAGGGCACCGGGAAGGTCACGGACGTCACCTCGCCGTACGACACCGAGACCATCTCCGGGGACGGGCGCAGCGCGCTCGTCCAGTTCGACATGACCGGCGACCCGGAGACCGCCGGCGAGCGGGTGCAGCCCGTCCTCGACGCGGTCGCCCAGGTGCAGAAGGAGCACGCCGACACGCTGCGGATCGAGGAGATCGGCGGCGCCAGCATGCGCAAGACGTTCGACGACGCGTTCGGGGACGACTTCCAGAAGGCCGAGTACTCCGCGGTGCCGGTGGCGTTCGGCATTCTGCTGATCGCCTTCGGCGCGCTGGTGGCGGCGCTGCTGCCGGTCCTGCTGGCCATCACCGCGATCATGGCGACGATGGGTCTGATGGGCGTCGTCAGCCATGCGATGCCGATGAGCGACACCGCCAACTCGGTGATGCTGCTGGTGGGTCTGGCCGTCGGCGTGGACTACTGCCTGTTCTATCTGCGCCGGGAACGCGAGGAGCGGGCCGCCGGCCGGGACGCGCAGACCGCCCTCCGGGTCGCCGCCGCCACCAGTGGCCGGGCGATCATCGTCTCCGGTGTCACGGTGTGCGTGGCGATGGCGGGCATGCTGTTCACCGGCCTCGCCGAGTTCGAGGCGATGGGTCTGGCCTCGCTGATCGTCGTCGCGGTCGCCATGGTCGGCTCGGTGACCGTACTGCCGGCGCTGCTGTCGCTGCTGGGCGAGCGGGTGGAGAAGGGCCGCATACCGTTCCTGCGGCGTCGGACGCGCAAGGGCGACGGCGGCAGCCGGTTCTGGTCGGCCGTGCTGAAGGGCGTGCTGGCCAAGCCGGTGGTGTCCGTGCTGGTCGCGACGGGCGCGCTGCTGGCGATCGCCGCGCCGGCGGTCGGCATGAAGACGCAGCAGCTGACGCTGGACCAGGAGTTCGGCGACTCGCTGCCCATCGTGCAGACGTACAACCGGGTCAACGAGTCCTTCCCGGGCGGTACCGAGCCGGCCGAGGTCGTCGTCAAGGCCGAGGACATCAACGCGCCGGAGGTGCGGTCCGCGCTCGCCGACTTCCGCGAGCGGGCGATCAGTTCGGGTGCCTCGCGCGGCCCCGTCGAGATCAAGCTGCACGACGCGCAGAACGTCGCCTTCGTCTACGTCCCGCTGGTCGGCGGCTCCGACCTGGACAAGGCGGGGGCGAGCCTGGACAAGCTGCGCGACGAGGTGCGGCCCGCCACGCTCGGCAAGGTCGACGGCGTGCAGGCGCCGATCACCGGTCAGGTCGCCGGCTCGCAGGACTTCAACGACCAGCTCGTGGGGTCCGTGGTCCCGGTCTTCGTCTTCGTGGTGGTCTTCGCCTTCGTGCTCATGCTGCTGTCCTTCCGCTCGCTGACCGTGGCGATCACCTCGATCGTGCTCAACCTGCTGTCGGTGGGCGCCGCGTACGGCATCCTCGTCGGGGTCTTCCAGCACGGCTGGGGCGCGTCGCTGGTGGGTGCGGAGGGCGTGGGTGCCATCGTCACCTGGCTGCCGCTGTTCCTCTTCGTGATCCTGTTCGGCCTGTCGATGGACTACCACGTGTTCGTGGTGTCCCGGATCCGCGAGGCGCGGCTGCGGGGCCGTACGACGAAGGACGCGATCGCGCACGGCGTGGTCACCACGGCCGGGGTGGTCACCAGCGCCGCCGTCATCATGGTCGCCGTGTTCGCGATCTTCGGGACGCTGTCCATGCAGTCGATGAAGCAGATGGGCGTGGGCCTGGCTGCCGCGGTGCTGATCGACGCGACGGTGATCCGGGGCGTGCTGCTGCCGGCGGTGATGGCCCTGCTGGGCGAGCGCAACTGGTACCTGCCGAAGTGGCTGCACCGGCTGCCCGACCTCACCCACGACGAGGCGCCGGAGGCCGTGGCCCACGGCGACGCGGTGCGGGACGACGAGGGCGAGCGCGTAGGCGTCTGACCGCCCGGTCAACGTCCCCCGGGCCCGCCGGACTCCGAACAGGAGCCGGCGGGCCCTTCGTTCGCGTCGTACGGCGCGGGCGGGGGCGAGTTCCGCCCTCAGCCGCTCTGGGCGGCGCTCAGCCGGTCCACCTGCTTGCCGATGAGAGCGAGCGGGAACTGCGCTCTCGCGTCCACGTTCAGTTTGTGGAAGTCCACGACGGTGGTGCCGGTCCGGACGAGGACGTGGTGCGCGTCGCGCTGTCCTCCCCCGTCCGGCAGCTGCGAGATCAGGTGGAAGCTGAGGGCTTCGTCGCCCAGCGCGGGGGCCTTCTCCACGGTGACCTCGGCCGCGTACTCCCCGGCCCAGGCGACTCCGGTGAACGACTTGCAGGTCTTCAGCGAGTCACGAGCGGCCCGGAACTCCTCCCGCGCCGTCGCCTCCGGGTAGGAGGCGAGGAGGGAGTCCCCGCCCCAGATGTCGTCCACCCAGTTGAAGGTCTGCCCCACGACGGCGGACGCGGTCTCCCCTGTCATCACGTCGAGCAGGCGCTCGCACGACGCGTCGGAGACCGGCGGGAACGTCTGCCGGCCGCTGCTCAGCCGCTGTACCGGAGCACTGTGCGAGTTCGGGACCTCGCTCTCGGGCAGCGCCAGAGCCATGAGGCGCTCCGCGGTCAGCGCAGGCCTCCCGCTGCGCACACCGGACGGCGTCGTGACCGTCGGAGACGCGGCGGGCTCCTGGCCGCTCCCGGAGGAGCAGCCGGGGACGAGCAGAGCCCCGGCCAGCGCCACCGCGGCCGTTAACGCCGATCGGTTCCTGAGCAGAGTCATGCGTGCCCCCCTGGGCTTGTCCGGTACGAGACAGGCGAACGCTAGCGGGCCCAGGTGACCGCACCGGCGCCGGGTCGTCCCCGATGGCGCCGGATGCGAGACTGCCGTCGAGTGGCCGCCGGCGGTGGGAGGGAGACGGGCGATGGACGAGGCGCGGGCGCGGGAGGTTCTGGCCGGGGCCGGGGTGCTTCCGGAGACCGCCGGGGGCGCACACCTGCTCGCCCTCGGGGAGAACGCGGTTTTCGCCGCCGGTGAGCTGGTCGTCAAGGTGGGACGGGACGACGCGGAACTGCTCGACCGGGCGCGGCGGGAGGTGGCCGTCGCCGGCTGGCTGGCGGAGGCCGGGGTGCCGGCCGTCCGCGCGGCCGGTTCCGAGCCCCTGCTGGTGGCGGGTCACCCGGTGACGGTGTGGCATCGGCTGCCCGATCCGGTGCGGCCCGCCGAGCCGCAGGACCTGGCCGGGCTGCTGCGCGCGGTGCACGCCCTGCCCGCCCCCTCGTTCGCGTTGCCGCCGCGCGATCTGCTGTCCGGGGTCGAGCGCTGGCTGCGGCTCGCCGGCGAGGCGATCGACCCGGCGGACGCGGCGTATCTGCGCGAGCGCCGGGACGGTTTCGCGGCGGCCGCCGCCACGCTGACGCCGCACCTGCCGCCCGGGCCGGTCCACGGCGACGCCCTGCCGCGCAACGTGCACATCGGGCCGGACGGCCCGGTCCTGGTCGACCTGGAGACCTTCTCCTTCGACCTGCGCGAGCACGACCTGGTGGTCATGGCCCTCTCCCGCGACCGTTACGGCCTGCCCGGCGAGGCGTACGAAGCCTTCGCCACGGCCTACGGCTGGGACGTGCGGGAGTGGGAGGGCTGTACGGTCCTGCGCGGCGCCCGCGAGACGGCGAGCTGCGCCTGGGTGGCCCAGCACGCACCGGGCAACCCGAAGGCACGGGCGGAGTTCGGGCGGAGGGTGGCGTCCCTGCGGGACGGGGACGAGACCGTGCGGTGGTACGCGTTCTGAGCCTGCCGAGGCCCGCCTGACGGGGTGGTCCCCTCACACCGTCTCGTCGGCCAACTCCCGCACCGGCCACGCCCCGTCCACCACGGCCGCGGCGTCCCCCTTGCGGCGCAGGAAGTCCTGGAAGTCGGAAGCCCACTGCGCGTACCACTCGATCTGGCAGCGGTGCAGCTCCGCGGGGCCGAGCGCCGCGACCTTGGGGTGCCGGGCGGCTATCGCGCGGGCGAGGCGGGCCGCGGCGAGCGCGTCGGCGGAGGCGTCATGGGCGGAGTCCAGGGCGATGCCGTATTCCGCGCAGACCGCTTCGAGGTTGCGCTTGCCGCGGCGGTAGCGGTCGGCCCAGCGGTCGATGGTGTACGGGTCGACGACGGGCGCCGGGTCGAGGCCGCCCAGACGTTCGCGCAGCGAGGGCAGCGCGTACCGCCGCAGTTCGGCGGAGAGCAGGGTGAGGTCGAAGGCCGCGTTGTAGGCGACGACCGGGACTCCCGTCCTCCAGTAGCCCACGAGGGCGTCGGCGACGGTGTCGGCGACCTCGTCGGCCGGGCGGCCCTCGGCGGTCGCGCGCTCGTTGCTGATGCCGTGGACCGCGACGGCGTCCGCCGGGATCTCCACCCCCGGGTCGGCCAGCCACTCCCGGTGTCCCAGCACCTGTCCGCCCCGGACCTCGATGACGGCCGCCGTCACGATGCGCGCCTCGCGCGGATCGGTGCCGGTCGTCTCCAGGTCGAAGCCGATCAGCAGCTCCCGGTGCCAGGCCATGGTGGCCCCCCTTCTTGGTGGTGCTTCCCCCAGTGGTCTCCACCTTCGCATGCGCCACTGACAATCAGAGGACCGGCTTCCGCTTGTGCGCCCGACCCGGTGGGACAGTTCAGGACACGGGGCGCGAATCCACCCAACCCAGCTCGAACTCCTCGCGGTACGCCGCGAAGAGACCCCCTTCGCCGACCTCGCCCGGCTTGACCACCCGGTCGCCGTTGCGCAGCACCAGCACCGGCGCCTCCATGCCCCGCATGCGGCGCAGGTAGGACTGCACCACGCCGACGCCGTCGGAGCCGTCGCCGTCCACCAGGTAGGCGGTGAAGCGGGGGGTGTCGTCGTACACCTGGATCTGGAAGGCACCGGGGTCGCGCAGCCGGGCGCGGACCCGGCGCATGTGCAGGATGTTCATCTCGACCGCCCGGCTCAGCTCGCCCCGCTTGATGCCGAGTTCCCGCTCGCGCCGCTTGACCGCGCTGGAGGCCGGGTTGAGGAACAGCAGCCGCACCCGGCAGCCGTCGTCGGCGAGACGGACCAGGCGGCGGCCGGAGAAGTTCTGCACGAGCAGGTTCAGGCCGATGCCGATGGCGTCGATCCGGCGGGCCCCGTCGAAGATGTCCTCGGCGGGGAACTGCCGCAGCAGCCGCACCCGGTCGGGGTGTACGGCGACCACGTCGGCGTACCGGTCGCCGACCAGGTCCTCGACGGCGTCGACCGGCAGCCGGCGCGCGGAGGGGGCGTTCCCGCCGGTGCCCAGCATCTCCAGCAGCCGTGCGGAGGCCCGCTCGGCCTGGCTCAGCACCGCCTCCGACAGCGCCCGGTTGCGGGAGACCACGTTGCGGGTCACCTCCAGCTCGTCGAGGGCCAGTTCGACGTCCCGGCGGTCGTCCAGGTAGGGCTGGAAGCACGGCCAGTGCTGCACCATCAGCTCGCGCAGCTGGGGCAGGGTCAGGAAGGAGATGACGTTGTCGTCGGCCGGGTCGAGCAAGTAGCCCTTGCGGCGGCTGACCTCGCGGACGGCGACGGCGCGCTGGACCCACTCCTGGCCGGCCGGTCCGGCGGCGGCGACCACCCAGTCGTCGCCGTGGACGGGTTCGTACACTGGCCGCAGAACGGCGGCGACGACGGCGCGCAGCCGTTGTTCGACGAGGTTGAGCCATATGTAGGCCCGGCCGGCCCGCTGCGCGCGGGTGCGCACCTCGCGCCAGGCCTCCGCGTCCCAGTCCAGCTCCGGTCCGATGGCTCCCGTCTCCATCGGCCGGGCCAGGGACACCGTCCCGGGCGGGACGTCTGCGGAGCCTCCCTCGTGACCCTCGTCACCAGGGGGCAGCTCCAGCCCTCCCGAGCCCACCCGCGCACCGCCTTCCGCTCCCCCGAGCTCTCCCCGTCCCAACGATCAAGGAAGGGTACTCCGCGAGCGGCGGGCGGTGCAGCCGGATGGACAGGGTCGTTGCCCAACTACTCCTGTTCCGCTTGGCCGTTCTGGCCCGCGAGGGCGGGCGGCGTGAGCGGATTCATAGCGGTGACGTCGCGGGGGGCGATGGCGAAGCCCTGCCAGTGGACGGGCATGGGCTGCTGGTCCTCGTCGCGCGCGATGTGGTGGAAGCCGACGTTCACCCAGGCCACGGGGTGCGTGAGGGTCTGGCCGTCGACCCACGTGTCGACCGAGTCGCCGTGCCCGGCACCGCAGTCGAGCGGGTTGCGGCTGGCGTACTGCTCGCACCCGTTGTACTCGGTGAAGTAGACGTCGTGCCGGGTGAAGGGCCGGCCCGGGTAGGCGGCGCCGGCTCCCGGGACGATCTCGTACGAGCGCGGGTGGCCGTCCTTGTTGCGGCCGGCCGTGCTGACCACCCGCCACCAGCGCATGGCCCGGGCGTCACCGGCGAGTTCCTTGGTGACGGCGGTGCGGCGGGTCGTGGCGGTGGGTCCCTGCTGCCCGGAGCCGGGCGGACTGACCACCGAGTCGTACTGCTCGACCGCGGTGCGGGAGGAACCGTCGAGGCCGAAGTCGAGCCGCCAGAAGACGTTGTGGCTGTGGCTGGTGGCGTACGACGCGGCGCCGTCGCCGATCGGCCAGCCGCGGCCGTCGCCGGCGTCGTAGTCGTAGGGCGAGAGGCTGCCGGTGGCACCGACGTTCATGTGGATCACGCCGTCGTCGGAGAACCGCCACTCCGTCAGGTACTCGTACCAGCCGACCTTGTTGACGGTGTAGACCAGCATGTCCGTGCCCTGCGCCTGGTACGCCCGGTCCGGTGTGTCGGACTGCATGCGGTAGGCGTGGCCGCGCGAACGGGTGGTCGTGCACAGGCCCTTGACGTCCGGGTGGTCGGCGTCGAAGGCCTGCGGAACCCTGATCGTCCTGATGGTGCCGCCGGGGCACTCGGCGGGGGCCAGGTTCACCAGGCCGGAGCCGAAGTTGTAGTCGGTGATGTCGTTGTACTCGTTGGAGCCGTCGTCGTAGGGCACGTGGATCTGCGCGATCCTGGCGGTGTTGAGGACCCTGATCGGGCGGGGCTCGCCGGGCGGCTGGTAGGTGACGTCATGCAGGATCAGCCCCGATCTGGCCTCGTAGCTCCAGCACATCCGCCAGCTGGTGCCGGAGGCGAGCTTCTGCTCGATGCGGTAGGCCGGGGAACAGTCCCACTTGGTCCCGGCGGGCGGCGGTGCGGCGGCGGCCGGGTCCGCGCCGGTCGTCACACAGGCGGCCAGCGCGGCCACGGACAGGGCGATGGCCGCCGTCGAGCGGGCTCGGCCGGTGGTGTTCACGCGCATGAGGACATGACTCCCTGGATGGCTCTTCGGCATACGAGCGGACGGACAGGAGATGAGCGGGTCGAGCGGGCGGTCAGTGCGCGAGCCGGACGACCGTGCGGGCGCTGAGGTCGACCACCAGGGACCGGGCGTCGATCCAGGGCCCGTTGCGCACCTTCGGCAGCAGCCGCGCGCAGCGGTGCTCGCCGCACCGGTCCAGGGCGGCGGGCTGGGCGCCGGGAACGGACCGGTAGACCATGGCGGCCGACAGCAGCTGGTCCGGCCCGGTCAGCTCGCGCCCGGTCGCGTCCCGGTAGTCGGCCCTGAGGCCGGCGCCGAGCGGGTCGGCGATCAGCAGCCGGGCCGCCTCGGTCTGTTCCTCGGGGCTCAGGGGTGGCTGGATGCCCTTGCGCCGGGTGGTCGACTCGACCCTGCCGGTGGCGATGTCCACCGTCCGGGTGATGAGGGTGTCGCTGCCGTAGTCGTAGAAGGTGACGGTGGCGCGGCGTGCCGCGCCCGGAGCGTCGCCGTCGCCGCTCGGCGGCGCGGCCAGGTCGACGCCGAGGGGCTGCGGGCCGCGCTCGCCCCCGACGTCCTCGCCGTCGGCCCGCAGCTGCCGGTCGAGCGCGATCCGCTCGGCCTTGCGGGTCTCGTCGGCGGTCAGCGGGTCGGTGCCGGTGCCGCCCGTCCCCTGCCGCGGTGCGGGTGCGACGACTCCGGGAGGTACCGCGGTGCCCTGCTGCCCGCCCTGCTGCCGGGTCGTGCTCCGCCCGCCGGGCCGGTCGCCGTCCGCTCCCGCCTTGTCCGGCAAGGTGATCGCCGCCATCAGTGCCGTCCCGGCCACCGCTATGGCCGTACCCGCCACCACCTTCCCCAGGTGGCGGCGTACCGTCGTACGCACGATGTCCCCCTACTCCCCCTGTGTCCCCGGGAGTACGCGTCTGCCCCACTGGTTCGGCACGCGCCGTACGACGGCCCGTGCCCGGTCGGCCGGTAAGAGGGGCGCGGGGCGGGGGTGGTTCCCTCACTTTCGGGGAGACTCGGAGCCGAAGGCGCCCCCCGCGGCGCGCAACACCTGGAAGAGTCGTATCCATGCAGGTCTGGCCTGGAGAGGCGTATCCCCTCGGCGCCACGTACGACGGCGCCGGCACGAACTTCGCGGTCTTCACGGAGGCCGCGGACCGAGTAGAGCTGTGTCTGCTGCACGACGACGGCTCGGAGACGGCGGTGGAACTGCGCGAGAGCGACGCGTTCGTCCGGCACGCGTATCTGCCGGGTGTCATGCCCGGGCAGCGTTACGGCTACCGGGTGCACGGCCCGTACGACCCCGGTCGCGGGCTGCGCTGCAACTCGGCGAAGCTGCTGCTGGACCCGTACGCGAAGGCGATCAGCGGGTCGATCAGGTGGGGCGAGGAGGTGTACGGCTACCACTTCGACGCACCCGAACGGCGCAACGACCTGGACTCGGCGCCGCACACGATGACGTCGGTCGTGGTCAACCCCTACTTCGACTGGGGCGACGACCGGCCGCCGCGGATCGAGTACCACCGCACGGTGATCTACGAGGCCCATGTCAAGGGCCTGACCATGCGCCACCCCGGGCTGCCGGAGGAGCTGCGCGGCACGTACGCGGCGCTGGCCCACCCGGCGATCATCGAACACCTGACGGAGCTCGGGGTCACCGCCCTGGAGCTGATGCCCGTACACCAGTTCGTCAACGACCACCGTCTGGTGGACATGGGCCTCAACAACTACTGGGGTTACAACACCATCGGCTTCTTCGCCCCGCACAACGCCTACGCCTCCTGGGGCGACCGGGGTCAGCAGGTGCTGGAGTTCAAGTCGGCGGTGCGGGCGCTGCACGAGGCGGGCATCGAGGTCATCCTCGACGTGGTCTACAACCACACCGCCGAGGGCAACCACCTGGGCCCGACCCTGTCCTTCCGGGGCATCGACAACCCGCGCTACTACCGGCTCACCGACGACCCGCGCTACTACATGGACACCACGGGCACCGGGAACTCCCTGCTCATGCGGTCCCCGCACGTACTCCAGATGATCATGGACTCGCTGCGGTACTGGGTGCTGGAGATGCGGGTCGACGGGTTCCGCTTCGATCTGGCGGCGACCCTGGCCCGGCAGTTCCACGAGGTGGACCGGCTGTCGTCGTTCTTCGACCTGGTGCAGCAGGACCCGGTCGTCTCGCAGGTGAAGCTGATCGCCGAACCGTGGGACGTCGGCGAGGGCGGCTACCAGGTGGGCAACTTCCCGCCGTTGTGGACCGAGTGGAACGGCAAGTACCGCGACACGGTCCGCGACCTGTGGCGGGGCGAACCGCGCACCCTGGCGGAGTTCGCCTCCCGGCTGACCGGCTCCTCCGACCTCTACCAGGACGACGGGCGGCGTCCGCTGGCCTCCATCAACTTCGTCACCTGCCACGACGGGTTCACCCTGCACGACCTGGTCTCCTACAACGAGAAGCACAACCAGGCCAACGGCGAGGACAACCGCGACGGCGAGAGCCACAACCGGTCGTGGAACTGCGGCGCCGAGGGCGAGACCGACGACCCGGAGGTGCTGGCGCTGCGGGCCCGCCAGATGCGCAACTTCACGGCGACGCTCATGCTGTCCCAGGGTGTGCCGATGATCAGCCACGGGGACGAGTTCGCCCGCACCCAGCAGGGCAACAACAACGCCTATTGCCAGGACAGCGAGCTGGCGTGGGTGCAGTGGCCCCGGGACGGCAGCGAACTGCTGGACTTCACGCGCGCGCTGGTGGGACTGCGCAGGGAGCATCCGGTCTTCCGGCGGCGGCGGTTCTTCCACGGCCGGGCCGTGGAGGGCACCCACGACGACCTGTCGGACATCGCCTGGTTCACCCCGGCGGGCCGCGAGATGACCCAGCGGGACTGGGACACCGCACCGGCGTCGGCGCTGACCGTGTTCCTCAACGGCAACGCGATCTCCGAGCCGGGGGCGCGGGGAGAGCGGGTCACCGACGACTCGTTCCTGCTCATGTTCAACGCCTCCCCGAAGCCGATGGAGTTCGTGGTGCCGGTGGATCACGGACGGCAGTGGCAGGTCGTGGTCGACACCGAGCACGCGGAGGTGACGGCGGACGACGGGCCGAAGGTGCAGGCAGGGGACCGGCTGACGCTCGTCGACCGCAGCATGGCGGTCCTCAGGCGACCGGCCTGACGGCCTGGGCGGGCCCGTCGGCGTTTCCGGCCGGGAGCTTCCCCGTCCGGGAGCGTTCTCCGCCAGGGCGGGCAGGCCGACGGCACCGCTTGTCGTGTGCCTTTGCGCGCTCGGGTGCACCCCGGCCGCCGGGGGCGGGTACGTACGTCCACATGACCTCTGCGCTGCCCGTCCCCGCCCCGCCCACCGCCACCTACCGGCTCCAGCTGCAGCCCGCGTTCCCCTTCGCCGCGGCGGCCGCCGCCGTGCCGTACCTCGCCTCGCTCGGGGTCTCCCACCTGCACCTGTCCCCCGTCCTGGAGGCGGTCCCCGGGTCCGTGCACGGGTATGACGTCGTCGACCCCGCGCGCGTGCGCGAGGAACTCGGGGGCGAGGCCGGCCTGCGGGAGCTGGCGCGGGTCACGCGCGAGCACGGCCTCGGACTCGTGGTGGACATCGTGCCGAACCACATGGCGATGGCGCCACGCCACAACCACGCCCTGTGGGAGGTGCTGCGGGAGGGCCCCAAGTCCCCCTACGCCCGGTGGTTCGACATCGACTGGGAGGCGCAGGGCGGGCAGGTGCTGCTGCCGCTGCTCGGCGGTCCGCTCGGCGACGAGATCGGACGGCTGACGGTCGACGGGAAGGTGCTGCGCTACTACGACCATGAGCTGCCGCTGCGCGAGGGCACCGGGGACCTGCCCCTGCCGCGGCTGCTGGACGCCCAGTGGTACCGGCCGGTGTGGTGGCGGCTGGCCCGCACGGAACTGAACTACCGGCGCTTCTTCAGCATCTCGGAGCTGATCGGGGTCCGGGTGGAGGACCCGGAGGTCTTCGAGGCCACCCACGGCACGATCCTGCGGCTGCTGAAGGAGGGCGTGTTCGACGGGCTGCGCGTCGACCACCCCGACGGCCTCGCCGACCCCGACGCCTACCTGGCCCGGCTGCACCGGGCGACCGGGGGCCGCTGGACGGTCGTGGAGAAGATCCTCTCCGACCACGAGCACCTGCCGCCCTCCTGGCCGGTCGCCGGCACCACCGGCTACGACGCGCTGCGCCGCGTCGACGGGCTGTTCGCAGACCCGGCGGGCGCCGAGGACCTGCTGGGCCACTACCGGCGCTTCGCGGCCCCGCAGACCGACCGGGGCGGCGACTGGGCGACGACGGCCCGGCGGGCGGCGTACGCGGTCCTGCGGCACGAGCTGGCCACCGAGCTGGACCGGCTCACCCGGGCGGTGGTCCGCGTGTGCGCCGCGTCCCCCGACCCGTCCCTGCGCGACCGGGCGCCCTGGGCGCTGCGCACCGCCCTGGAGGAACTGCTGGTCCGGCTGGAGGTGTACCGGCCGTACACCTCGGGCGACGCGGCCACCGTCGTCACCGAGGAGGCCGCCGAGGAGGCCCGGGAAGCCTTCGTGGTGCCGGAGGAAGCGGGCGCGGTCGACGTCGTGCGGGACCTGGTGACCGGGCGGCGCGGCGGGGACGGGCCGGAGCGCCGGGAGGTCTGCGCGCGGTTCGCCCAGACCGCGTCGGCGCTGCGCGCGAAGTCCCTGGAGGACACGGCGTTCTACCGGTACGTGCCGCTGCTGTCGGCGAACGAGGTCGGCGGCGACCCCGGCGCACCCGCCGTCTCCCCGGACGCCTTCCACGCGTACTGCGCGCGCGTGCAGCGCGACTGGCCGGACACGGGCACCGTGGCCTCCACCCACGACACCAAGCGCAGCGCCGACGTGCGGGCCGCCCTGTCGGTGCTCACCGAGTGCCCGGGGCGGTGGGCGGAGCTCCTGGCCGAGGTGACGCGGCCGGACGACGTGGCGCCGGACGGGCAGCTGGCGTGGGCGGCCTGGCAGACGGTGTTCGGACTGGGCCCTGCGGCACCGGACCGGGTCGGGCAGGCGCTGCTGAAGCATGTGCGCGAGGCCGGGCTGTACACCAGCTGGACCGAGCAGGAGCCGCCCTACGAGGACGCGGTGGCCGCGTTCGTCACGGCGGGGCCGTGCGGAGTGCCCGGCGAGCGTGTGGCCGCGCTGCGTGCCGAGCTGGACGCGCACATCCGGGCCAACGTCCTCGGCACCGCGCTGGTGCAGCTGACCATGCCGGGGGTGCCGGACGTGTACCAGGGCACCGAGCGCGAGTACCGTGCGCTGGTCGACCCGGACAACCGGCGTCCGGTGGCCTTCCCGGCGGCGGCCGTTGCCGGGGAAGGCGCCTTCGGTACGGCCCCTTCCGAAGCCGCCGTCTCCGGGGTGGAGGCGCGGACGGAGCCGGGGGAGGCCAAGGCCGCGGTGACGGCCGCCGCGCTGCGGCTGCGCCGGCGGCGGCCGGAGGTCTTCGGGACGGCGGCGACGTACGCGCCGCTGACCGCCGAGGGCCCGGCGGCGGACCACTGCCTGGCCTTCGCCCGCTCCGGCTCGGTGGTCACCGCGGTCACCCGCCTGTCCCTGCGCCTCGCCCAGGCCGGCGGCTGGCGGGACACCGTCCTGCCGCTTCCGCCGGGGCGGTGGGCGGACGTGCTGTTCCCGGAGCGGGTCTTCACGGGCCACGCGCGCGTGGCGGAGCTCTTCGAGCGCCTGCCCGTGGCGCTGCTGGAGCGCGCCGACGCCGGGTGACCGGGCCGGGGCGCGAGGGGCGCGGGGGCTGCTCGCGCCCCGGGGGTCGGCCGGGGAACTCGGTCATCGTGTCCCGGGCACGGGAGGGTGCCGTCGTCGTGCCGGGGGCGCAGGAGCACCGCCCCGGTCGACCGCCGCCGGCGGCCTCCCGGCGCGCGCTTCGAGGCGCCCCGGAGGCCGGGTCTCGTGTCCTTGACAGGGGTCGGTCCGCGTGGGGTACTGCGGAGAGCTAATCCGGGCAGGATGAGTGACGGGGGTGAGAGCGGTGCCTGAACCGCGCTACCCCACGGTGGCCGAGCTGACCTCCGCCGCCCGGGCGCTGGCAGCGCAGCGACCCGGTCTGTGCACGCTGCGGGAGGTGGGCCGGTCCCGAGCGGGCCGGCCGCTGCACCTGCTGTCCGTGGGACACACCCGGCGCGCCGTACTGGTCGTCGCCGGGGCCCACCCCAACGAGCCGACCGGCGGGGCCACCCTGCTCGCGGTGGCCGGGCGGGTGCTGCGCGAGCGGGTGTTGCGGGACGGCGTGTCCTGGCACTTCCTGCTGTGCGCGGACCCGGACGGCGCGAGCCTGCACGTCACACCCGCGCCGCGCAGCCTGCTGGAGTACCACCTCGGCTTCTACCGGCCGGCCGGCCCCGAGCAGCCGGAGTGGTCGCCGGCCCTGCTCCCCCCGGACCGCCTGCCGCCGGAGACCCGCGCCCTGACCCGGGTCATCGACCAGCTGCGGCCCTACCTCCAGGTCAGCCTGCACGGCACCGAACTGGGCGGCAGCTGGGTGCAGTTGACGAGGGACGTGCCGGGTCTCGCGGAGCCGTTCGCCAAGTCCGCGGCGGAACTGCGCATTCCGGTGGAGACCGGCGCCTCCGACGCGGCGGGGTGGCCGGCCAGCGGTCCCGGGGTGCGGGTGATGCCCGGCCCGGGGTCGGGTGCGGCGTACCCGAGCATGCCGGACGACGCCCGCCACAGCACCTGGTACCACGTGCACCGCCACGGCGGTCTGACCGCCGTCGTCGAGGTGCCGATGTGGGCGAGCGACCTGGTGGACGACCCCGCGCCGCACCCGGCCCCGGCGGCGGCGATCCGCCGTCTGGCGCACCGGCTGCTGCGGGACGGCCGGGAGGTGCGGCGCGTCCTCACGGAGGCGCTGCCCCGCCTGGAGCACGCCGAGGGGCCGCTGCTGCGGGCCGCGCGCTGGTCCCTGGAGCTGGTGCCGGGGCTGGCCGAGGACTGGATCCGGATGCCGCCGGCGGACACGACGATGGCGTACGTCGGCAGCGTGGACGCCTTCGGGCGCCGGCTGCCGCTGCGGTCGGCCGCCATGCTGCTGCGCGTCCTGCGCGAGCACGGCGACGACGCCGCGCCGCGGCTGGAGGAGCTGGTCGGCGCCTGGAGCGACGCCTTCGCGGAACGCTTCCACGCCCGCTGGGTCCCCCTGGAGCACCAGATCGAGCATCAGGCCCGCACGGTCGTGTCGACGGCGCTGCACGCCCGTGCGCTGCCCAACGCCCCGGCCGAACGCTGACGCGCCCCGCGGTCGGCCGTCGTCGAGGCGGGGCCGGCGCCTCGTCGGCGCGGCACCCGCCGGGCGGGCGCCGCTCGGCCGCGACGGGAACGGCGGGCCCCGCGACCGGCGACGGTCGCGGCGTCCGCGCACGCGGGGGCCTGCGCCCGACGGCCGAGCGGGCCACGTGGATCGGCGGCGCCCGTGGCCGGTGTACGGCCGCGACCGGGGCAGGGCCGTGGAGACCGCCCGGCCGGCCGCTCACGGTCCCGGCCCGGGGCCGCCCGCGTGGACGTCACCCGTCCAGGGCGAACACCGCCCCGGTCGTCGCCGCCATCCGGCAGGTGTTCGCGAAGGTCTCCTCGTAGCGCACCGGCCGGCCGTGCCAGCTGCCCTCCGCGCGCACGGTGACGGGGGCGTAGACGAGGGCGCAGACGGCGTCCTCGTCGGGGCGCAGGGCGCTCAGGTCGCCCTCCGCCTCGGTGAGCTGCGCGCACGCCTCCGTGGCGCGCGAGTGGCCCTGGGGCGGGTCGCACAGCAGCAGCGTGCCCCGGATGTCGCTGGAACGGGGGGTGCCCTTGGTGACGGAGAGCTGGAGCCAGTCGTCCAGCAGGCCGGCGTCGGCGGTGGCGCGGGCGTGCGCCGGGGCGGCCGTCAGCAGGACGACGGCGGTGGCGGGGAGGGCGCGGCGCAGCACGGTCGTCACGAGGGTGCGCGGTCCGCGGTGGGTGGTGTGCGTCATTCCCGGTGCATCGGCACGACGGGCCGCGCACCCCAGTCCGGCTCACCCGAACGCGCGTCGCCGGGCGGAGTGCTCCGCAGCGCCAGGTCGAACGCGGCGAGCACGACCCGCGCCTGGTACTCGGCCTGGCGGGCGACCGGGATCCAGCGGGCCCGGCAGCCGTCCCGGAGGTCGGCGCACCGGGCGTCGATCAGCCGGTCCAGCTCGGGCAGGACGGCGGCCGGGTCGGCGCCGCTCGCGGTGACGAGCTGGTGCAGCAGTCCCGCCGTACGGGCGGCCAGGCGGCGGCCGGAGATCCACAGGGCCGTCAGGTGGGCCGTGGTGAGCCGCGGCAGTGGGCGCTCGGGATCGGCGGTGGCGGGGTCCCAGGAGTCGGCGAGGCCGGGGCAGACCAGCATGTGGTCGTCGACGGGGGCGAGCAGGTGGTCAGCGCCGGGGACGCCGGTGAGCCGCGGGCGGATCCGGTCCAGGACGCTCGACAGGAGCCGGGTGTCCCGGCGCAGGGTGGCGCTGACGGCGCGCAGGACGGCGTCCCGGTCGTCGGGCGGCGAGCCGTCCTGCACGGCGGCCACGCCCCACATGGGCGCCTCGACGATCGCGGTGACCGTGCCGTGCCGCCGCGGGTGGAACCAGGTGGAGTCGACGGCCGCCTCGGTGATCGCGGCGGCCAGGCCGCCCCGGCGCGGCGGTGGGACCAGGTGGACCGCGGGGCCGAGGGGCGGCCAGTACAGGGCGTCGTAGGGGCCGAGTTCGCGCGGCACGCCGAGCCGGGCGGCGGTGTGGGCGACCCGGCGGGCCAGGCCGGGCAGGTCGCGGGTCAGTTCGACGAAGCCGCCGCCGATGTCGACGCCGTGCAGCGAGCACTGGAAGAAAGGTTTCAGTTCGTCCTGGACGGCGAGCAGTGCCCGGGTCTCCGGCAAGGTGGCCCCGTCCGGGCCGTCGGGCAGCCACTCCGGCTGCTCCAGGAAGCCCGGCCGGAAGAAGTGCCGGAAGTAGCGGTCGAGGCGGTACGGCCCGGACAGCCAGCCCTCGTTGCGGCGCAGTCCGTCGGGGTCGAGGCAGAGCAGCAGGTGCCAGGTGGCGTCGGCGCCCTCGGTCAGCCGGGGGTCGGCCAGGGCGCGCTCGGCCAGCCGCAGGGCGGTGGCCCCGCCGACCGGCTCGTTGGCGTGCGGCCCGGCGACGACCAGCGCGTGGCGGTCTCCGTGACCGACGGAAAGCAGCCACAACGGCGTGCCCGCGCGGGACGCGCCGACACGGCGCAGCCGGGCGCGGCGGGGGTGACGGGCGGCGAGCGCGACGGCCCGCGCGGTGAGCTCGTCGACGGTGGGATAGCGCGGGAGGGGCGGCAGAACACACCTCCCAAGTGCGGTGCCGGTATTGCCTGTGGCTCACCTGGTGTCGCGGCGCGCGCACAGCGGGTCATCACAGTGGGTCATGGAACGCGGGTACGTCAACACCGCGGAACAGGTTTGTCGGCCACGCGGCAGAGTTGTTTTTCGGCCACCTCGCCGCTCGGGGCGGGGCGGGCGCGCGACGCCGTCAGTTCGCCGACAGCCTGAAGGCCATCCGCCCGAAGGCCACCTGGTCACCCTCGCGGACGACGGCGGCGCCGACGACCCGGCGGCCGTTGACGGTCGTGCCGTTGGTCGATCCGAGGTCGCGCAGCACCCACAGCCCGCCCTGCAGGCTGAGTTCGGCGTGCACCCGGGAGACGGTCTCGTGGCTCAGCCGCAGCCCGTTGACGGGGTCGCGCCCGATGCGCAGCGGGTGCGCGGCGCCCGGGTGCGGCAGCAACAGCTTGGGCAGGCGTTCGGCCCGCCAGGCGTTGCGCAGCCGTACGGTGAAGCCGGAGACGGCCTCGACCGTACCGAACACCGCCCGGGCCAGGCGGTTCTCCTGAGGCAGGTCGGCGGTGAGCGCGGCGAGTTCGTCGGAGCGCCGGGCGACGAGCGCCAGCTCCATGCGCCGGATGAACGTGTCGTGCGACAGCCGACCCATGGCGACGCCGTCCCTGAGCACCTTCAGCGCTTTGTCGCGCTCCCCGTCGGACAGCCGCGCGGGGTACGTGTTGAACTCGAAAGACGACGTCACGCTGGTGATTGTCGGTCAGGGGCCCGGCGGGTGTCCAGAAGACGGGGAAACGGCCGGTGCCGGGCCCGCGCCGCGGGGCGAGGGCCGGTCCTGCCGTCCGCCTTCCGCCCGGCCTCACCGCGGCGCCGTGCGGCGGGGTGACCGTGTCACAGGCCTCCGGTCCGCGCTTCCGCGGCCGCTGCCGCTGCCGCTCGTTCCTCGCCCTTGCGGCGGGCGCGCTTGCCGTAGAGGGCGGTCCAGGTGGCGAGGGCGGCGAGGGTGCCGTAGATGAGGAAGGGACTGAGGATCACCATGGTGTCGGTGCTCAGGGTGTAGGCCAGGGCGACGCGGGCCAGGGCCTCCAGGCAGTAGGCGACGCCCCACACGGTCGTCATGGTGCGGATGGTGGCGCGGAATCCCTCGAACTCCCACAGGCCGTTCCACCAGGCGGTGGACGCGGCGGTGCCGTCGGTCGCGAACTTGCGGCCGAAGTAGAACATCAGCGGGCGCGGGGCCAGGAGGGTCGCCAGGCACAGCAGGCCGAACAGGCCCGTGACGGCGGAGTCCTTGACCAGCAGGGCCCGGGCGGAGTGGGCGCCCACGAGGGACACCACGGCGGTGATCACCAGGAAGACCAGGGTCACGACGGCGAACTCGTCGAGCCGGCGCCGCCAGACGACGTGGACGACGCTGTCGAGCACCGGCCAGACACCGCCCGCCAGCAGCGCCGCGAACTCGCTCCAGCCGTGATCGCGGAGCATGTTGTACGTGAGGATCGGAGCGACGACGTTGAGCGCGACGGTGAGGATCCAGCCGGCCGCGGCGGCGCCGCCGGACCGGGCCGGCGGTGCCGGACGTTCGTCGCTTCGGGCAGGTCGCGTGGTGACGGTGTGCTCGATGGGCACGGTTCCCCCTGAGGTGCCTGACATGAGTGATACGCCGCTAGAACGTATGGCAGGTGCGTGGCGGGAGGCCACGGGCCGCCGGCCAAATGATCACCAAGTCTCGTCGGCCGTCCCGCGCGCGTGTTCCGACATCCGCCGGTGACCCGGAGCGTTCCCCGGCGGAAAGATCTCGTTTGGCGGAGGATGGGACGGGCTACGTCACGGTGAGCAGACGAAGGGGAACCGTCCGTGCAGTTCGAGGTGTGGGCACCGCAGGCCGATCGGGTGACGCTGGAGTGCGACGGGGTCACCCGGGTGATGGAGCGGGACGCGGAGCGTCGGGGGTGGTGGGTCGCGGAGGCCGAGGCGGGTGACGGGTCGCGGTACGGGTTCGCCGTGGACGACGGGCCGGTGCGCCCGGACCCGCGCTCGCGGCGGCAGCCGGACGGGCCGGACGGGCTGAGCGCCGTGGTCGACCAGGGGGCGTACGAGTGGCGCGCCGAGTGGGCCGGGCGCCCGCTGCGGGGCGCGGTGCTGTACGAGCTGCACGTGGGGACGTACACCCCGCAGGGCACGCTGGACGCGGCCGCCGGGCGGCTGGAGCATCTCGTCGAACTCGGCGTCACCCACGTGGAGTTGATGCCGCTGTGCCCTTTCCCGGGGCGTCACGGGTGGGGGTACGAGGGGGTGTCGCTGTGGGCGGTGCACGAGCCGTACGGGGGTCCGCCGGCACTGAAGCGGTTCGTGGACCGGGCGCACGAGCTGGGGCTCGGGGTGGTGCTGGACGTCGTGCACAACCACCTCGGGCCGTCGGGGAACTACCTGCCGGTCTTCGGGCCGTACTTCACCGACACCCACCACACGCCGTGGGGTGCCGCGGTCAACCTGGACGCGCCCGGCTCGGACGAGGTGCGCGCGTTCATGATCGGTAGCGCGCTGGCGTGGCTGCGGGACTACCGGTTGGACGGGCTGCGGCTGGACGCGGTGCACGCGCTGAAGGACACGCGCGCGTACCAATTCCTGGAGGAGCTGTCGGCCGCCGTGGACTCCTTGGCGGCCGAGACGGACCGGCCGCTGTTCCTGATCGCCGAGTCCGACCTGAACGACCCCCGGGTCATCACCCCGCGCCAGGAGCACGGCCTGGGCCTGCACGCGCAGTGGAACGACGACTTCCACCACGCGCTGCACACCGCCCTGACGGGCGAGGCGCAGGGCTACTACGCCGACTTCGGGCGGGCTCCGCTGCGGGCCGTCGCCAAGACCCTCACCGGGGGGTACTTCCACGACGGCACGTACTCCAGCTTCCGGGGGCGCCACCACGGCCGGCCCCTGGACCGGTCCCGGGTGGCCGGGCACCGGCTGCTCGGCTACAGCCAGACCCACGACCAGGTCGGCAACCGTGCCCAGGGCGACCGCCTGTCGGCGTCCCTGTCCCCCGGGCTGCTGGCCTGCGCGGCGGCGCTGGTGCTCACGGCACCGTTCACGCCGATGCTCTTCATGGGCGAGGAGTGGGCGGCGAGCACACCCTGGCAGTTCTTCACCGACCACACCGACCCGGACCTCGCGGAGGCGGTACGGCGGGGCAGGCGCCGGGAGTTCGCCGCGCACGGGTGGGCCGAGGACGAGGTGCCCGACCCGCAGGACCCGGCGACCCGCGAGCGCTCCTGCCTGGACTGGTCCGAGCCGGAACGCGAGCCCCACGCGCGCGTGCTCGCGTGGTACCGCCGGCTGATCGCCCTGCGCCGGGAGCACCCCGACCTGATGGACCCCGACCTCGCCGACCTGCGGGTCGCCTACGACGAGGAGGCCCGCTGGCTCGCCTTCCGGCGCGGTGACGTACGGGTGGCGGTCAACCTCGCCGGGGAGCCGACGGCGATCCCCCTGGGGCCCCGGCCGGCGCGGATCCTCGCGGCGTGGGAGCCGGTGCGGGCGCCCGGCCGGGACGGGCTGCTGCATCTGCCCGGTGAGGCGTGCGTGGTGCTGGAGCAGGAGTGACCGCGACACCCCGACGACAGGGCGGGCCAGGTCAGGGCGGGCCAGGTCAGGGCGGTCGGCTCAGGTGCCGTCGCCCTCCCGGAGCTCCGTGACCCGTTCCAGCAGGATCGCCTCCCAGGCGTGCGCGAGTTCGGTGCGCAGCGCGGGCGGGGGTTCGGTGCCGTGGCCGGCGAGGCGGTCGGCGAGACGGATCACCGTGTCGCAGCGGGCCAGCCACAGGCCGCGCAGGCAGGGGCGGGCGGCGTAGCCGGCGAGGGTCGCGGCGCGTACGGCGGTGGGGGAACCGACGGCGCGGGCGAGGCCGGCGATGTCCTCGGCGGGATCGCCGAGGACGGCCCCGCGCCAGTCGAGGACCCCGCGCACCCGGCCGTCGCCGCCGACCACGAGGTGCCCGGCGGCGAGCCGGTGGTGGACCAGGACGGCGGTGCCGGGCTGGGCGGCGAGCTGGGTGGCGCCGAGCGGGGTGAGCTGGTGCAGCCGGGCGGCGTCGAACTCGTCGGCGGCGGCGAGGCGCGCCGCGGCGGCCACCGCCATACGGCGCAGCGCCTCCAGGGAGCGCGGGGCGGCCCGGGGAACGCCGAGCGCCTCGGCCTGCCGGACGGGCACCTCGCGCAGCCCGGTGAACAGGCCGGCGAGGTCGCCCTCGCCGGCGGCGGACACGTCGTGGTCCTCGGCGGTCCCGCCGGGGATCCGGGTGTCGAGGCTGCAGGTCAGGCCGGGTGACCACTCGCCGTGCGCGACGCAGGCCGGCACGGCGAGCGGCAGGTGCGGGCGGACGAGGTCGCGTAGGCGCAGTTCGCGGCGCTGGTGGGCCGCGGCGTCGCGGTCGGCGGCGAGCCGTAGCACGTGGCGGGCGCCGACCCACCAGGTGGTGGAGCCGCCCTCGGTGACGGGGCGCACGTCGGGTCCGCCGCCCCGCGGGTCCTCCTTGAGGAGGGTGCGGACCAGCCTGCGGACGGTGTCCGCGGTGGGTGTCGGTGTCGGTGCCTGGGTCATGGATCGCGCCGTTGTCGTCGATGGGCCGATGGGTGCTGCTCCTGGTCGCCTCTCAGTCAACTATGACCATCTCGCGCGTGGTGGCGTTGAGGCGCCGGCGGCCGTCCCGGGTGACGGTGACGATGTCCTCGATGCGCACCCCGAAGCGGCCGGGCAGATAGACGCCGGGCTCCACGGAGAAGCACATGCCGGGTACGAGCGGCTGTTCCTCGCCCTCGATCATGTACGGCGGCTCGTGGGTGGTGACGCCGATGCCGTGCCCGGTGCGGTGGATGAAGTACGGCCCGTACCCGGCGTCGGTGATGACCTCGCGGGCGGCGCGGTCGACGTCCTGGCAGGCGGCGCCCGGCCGTACGGCACAAAAGCCCGCCTCCTGGGCCGCGCGGACGACGTCGTGGACCCGGCGTTCCTCGTCGGTGGGTTCGCCGACGTGGACGGTGCGGGTGGTGTCGGAGCCGTAGCCGTCCTTGAGGCCACCGAAGTCCAGGACGACCATGTCGCCGCGCTCGATGAGCCGGTCGCCCATCTCGTGGTGCGGGTTGGCGCCGTTGGGGCCCGAGCCGACGATGGTGAAGTCGACCTGCTCGTGCCCGTGCTCGCGCAGCAGTCGGGCGAGGTCCGCGCCGACCTCGGACTCCCGGCGGCCGGCGAAGGGCAGCCCCCGGATCTCCTCGAACGCGGCGTCGGCGGCTGCCGCGGCGGCGGCCATCAGCTCCAGCTCGGCCGCGTCCTTGACGGCGCGCAGCATGGGAAGCGCCTCGGTGAGCGCGGCGTAGGAGGTGCCGGGCAGGGTGGTTTGGAGGGCGAGCAGGTGCAGGGCCCAGGTGTTGTCGCTGATGCCGTACCGGCTGCTCGCGGCGTCGGCGGCGAGGATGTCGGCGGTGACGGCGTAGGGGTCGGTGCCGTCGGTCCAGTCCCGCAGGGTCAGCGCGGGCGCGCCGGGGGCCGCTTCGGCGTCGGGTGCCTCCAGGGCGGGGACGACGAGGGCGGGGTCCCGGCCGGGTGCGAGGACGAGCAGGGTGAGCCGTTCGGTGATCGCGGTCGGGGTGTAGCCGGTGAGCCACACCAGGTCGGGGCCCGGGGCGACGAGCAGTCCGGCGAGTCCGGCGTCGGCGGCGGCGTGCGCGGCCCGCTCCATCCGGGCCCGGTAGTCGTCGGCGGTGAAGAGGGCGCGCGTGCTGCCGGTCATCCGGGCCTCCCAGTTCGCGTGTGACCACGGGCAGCATCCTGCCCCTACGGCGGGGGTGGCGCGAGCCGGTTCGCGGCTCCGGCCGGGCCGGAGGACCACGCCGGGGCCGCCCGGTCGCCGGGCTGACGGCCGGACCGTTGATCACTTCCGGAATCTGATGGCCGGATGCGCTGCGAACCTCAGACGCGTTGCGGAAGGGGGAGGCGGTCACCGTGCTCGTCATCGCCCACATCAGCGATCCGCGCCTGGACGGAACCGCGCGGGCCACCGAGCGGGCCGAACGGGTGCGCGACCGGCTGTGAGGCTGCCGCGCGCGGTGGACGCCCTGCTGGTCACCGGCGACATCGGCGGACCACGGCACGGAGGCGGAGTACGAGGAGGCCGCCCGCCTCCTGGGCCTCGCCGACGGCGGCGCCCCCTTCCCGGTGCTGACGTGTCCGGGCGACCACGACAGCAGGGCGCCCTACCGCGTGGGGCCGGCCTTCCACGTACTGGACGACCGGCGACGGCTCACCACCCACTTCCGCACGGTGGGCTGATCCGACCGCGGACTCAGGTGACGATTCCCGGCACGATCGCCAACTGCTGGTAGCCGCCGCTGCGATGCCGCACCGTCACCTTGTGCGCCGTGCCGGGCCGGGCGGCGCGCACCGCTCGGACGAGGTCCGCGGCCGACTCCACGCGTGTGCCGCCGAACCACAGCAGTACGTCGCCGCGCACCAGGCCGGCCGTGTAGCCGGGGCCGGGCACATGGACGGCCACGACCTTCGCGCCCGCCTTCTCGGCGTCCACGACCTCGACGCCCAGCGTCGGCGCGGCAGGCGCGGGGGACGGCTCGGCGGAGGGGGACGGGGCGTCCCCGGGGCCGGCGCGGCCGTGCGTCCCGGCCGCTCCCTGTGCGGCGGCCTCGCGCTGCAGCTCCGCGAGCTTGCTCATGCCGATGACGGTGGCACCCACGGTGCCGAGGCCGACGCCCGCCAGGACCAGGACGGCACCGGCGAGCAGGCCGAACAGCAGGGTGAGCAGTCGGCGGCCGCGCCGCCGGGCCTGCGGACGGCGGGCCGGGCCGCCGGGCCGGCCGCCCGTTCCGCCCTTGCCCGCACCCCCGCTCCCGCCCCCGCCGTCGCCACCGGCTTCCTGACCGGGCATGGGCTTGGGACGCAACGCAGTCTGTTCCATGGGGATCGCCTCCGGCTGGTGCTCTACCCCGCGCACCGGCGGCCGACGAGACACGAACGAGTGAGACTGACCGCCCGTCGGACGAGGCAGGCCCCGCGACGAGCCATCCGGCAAGGGCACGCACCCGGCCCGGCGCCCGCCCCCACCGCCCCTCCCACCCGTACGGCCGACGCCCCCGCCAGGCACCCGAGGCCCCCAGGAACAGAGCTGTACGGCACCAGAGCGCGCCCCGCCAGTCCGGGCTGCACGGCACCGAGGTCCCCCGCCGTCCGAGCTGTACGGCGACGGCGCGCGCCCGCGCCCGGTCGTCCGGGCGACGGCGCGGGCCGCCGCGGAGTACGCGGTCCGGCGGGTCAGCCGACCGTGACCGGAAGGGCCGGCGGCCGGTCCGGGAGGAAACCGTGAACCCGGCGGGCGAGGAACTCGGGCTTGTAACGGTCCACCGCACGGTGCCAGTTGAGGATGCCGGCCATCCAGTTCCGCAGGTCGTCGACGTAGACGCCCAGGGCCGTACGGGCCTCCTCCGACAGGTCGAGGTCGTCCTGGAGGACGGGCAGTTCGTGGGTGACGACATGCTCGAACTGCCGCATGCGCTGGGTCATCAGGTCGTGGACGATGGGCAGCGCGGTCGGGTAGTCGATGCCGAAGAAGTTCTGCACGACGAGGATCGAGTTGTGGATCTCACCCTCGTACTCGATCTCCTTCTGGTACGAGAACACGTCGTTGAGGAGGCAGGCGTAGTCCATGGCCGCGTTCTCCATCGAGCGGACGGGGCCGCTGCGGTAGACCTCCGGCGGCACGGCCGGGCCGTGGCCCATGCGGCACAGGCCGAGGGTGAGGTCGGAGCCGAAGGTGGCGCGGCGCATCTCCAGGTAGTCGACCGGGTCGGGGACCCGGTTCTGCAGCTGGTTGGACAGCTCCCAGGTCCAGGCCTCCGTCATGACGTTCACCGCGTCCTTGACCACGCGCCGCTGCTCGGGGGTCATGTCCGCCGTGGTGCGCGCCCACAGGTCGGTCAGGCCGCGCTCCATGCCGTTGGCGGGGACGGCCCCCCGCTCCCCGTCGAGGGGCATGCATGCCGACAGCCGGGCCGTGGTCAGGCGGGCGGCGGCCAGGTCGCGGCGGTGTCCGAAGACCAGGGGGTAGTAGTCGTCGCCGTAGGTGCCCCAGGCCAGCCAGGCGGCGCTGAGATCGAGCTGCTCCGGTGTGGCGTCGGGGTCGAGGCCGGCCGAGCACAGGGCGAGGTCGGAGGCGGCGAGCCGGTCCTCGTCCCAGACGCCCTCCGACAGCATGCCCATCCGGCGGGTCCAGTCGACGAGCCGCCCCCGGGCGCCGTCCAGGTGGGGGCAGAGCTGCACCTGGAACGGCATGTAGAGGTCGGGCACGACCGACGGGCCGACCTTCTGGAACGGCACGTGGCTGTAGGCCCGCAGCCTCCCCCACTGCCGGGAGGACGTGGGAGGTGCCCCCGGGGCGACGGCCGATGCGAGCAGCGCGCCGACGTCGGCGGCCGAGGTGCCGGTGCCGGTGAGCCTCTCCCAGGGGGCGGCGGTGCGCGCGCCCTCGTTCATGTAGCGGCTGGAGCGCAGGTGCCACTCGTGGCCGCCGGACTGCCAGTCCTGCAGCCCCTTGGTGTAGGCGGCCACGGCGGCGACCTCGTCGGGGCGCAGCCCCTGGTCCACGGCGAGGGCGGGCACCTCGGTCAGCGCGGTGTGCTCGAACTGGTGCAGGCGGGAGGTCAGGACGTCGTTGACGGTGTCGGCGGCCTCCTGCGTGGTGCAGCCGAAGAACGTCTCCAGGACGAGCACGCCGTTGCTGTTCTCGCCCTCGTCCTGGACCTCGCGCTGGTAGGAGAACAGGTCGTTGCGCAGGTGCACCGCGTCGGAGAAGGTCTCCATCAGCACCCGCAGCGGCCGGGATCCCGCGACGGACGGTGGCACTTCGGCGGTGGCGTACTCCACGAGTCCGGCCGACCAGGGGGCACCGCCCACCTTGCGGCGCATCTCGATGTACTCGACGGGGTTGGCGATCCGCCCCTCGTTGATGTTGGACAGCTCCCACATCGACTCGTTGAGCAGGTGTTCGGTGGCGACGGCGAAGCGGCGCCGCCAGTCGGCGGACATCGCCGGTACGGTGCGCGCCCACAGGTCGGCCAGGCCCTTCTCCACGGGGTTCTCCGGTTCCGGCACCGGGGTCGCGGGATCCTGCGGCATGAAGAGCGGAAGCCGGTCCAGGTGGGCCTTTCCGGCGGCACGGTCCTGCGTGCGCTTGTACATGTCCAGGAAGTGGTCGTCGAAGAAGAAGACCCACACGTACCAGTCGGTGATCAGGGACAGGGCGTCCGCGTCGCAGTCGGGGTGGGTGTACGCGCACAGCAGCCCGTAGTCGTGCGCCTCGAGGTCGGCCTGCTCCCAGATCCCGGAACCCTCCAGCATGCCCATCTCGCGCGCCCACCGGGTGGAGTGGGCGCGGGCCGCGTCGACATGTGGATTGAGCCGCGCGGGATACGGCATGTAGAAGTGCGGGAGGTGAAACGGCTGCGTCATGGCCGGGCACTACCCATGCCCCGGTACCGCCATCCGGCGGGCCGCACATGATCACACCATCGCGTGAATCAGCCGGAACGCCTTGCCGGGGTCGGCGACCACTCCCCCGGACCGGCGGCCCCTCCCCTGGACCTGAGACCACTCCCCCGGACCGGCGTCCTAGACCCGGGCCCCCACCATGATCTCCCGCTCCAGACGGTTCGCCAGGCTCAGGTAGCGGGGCCGGCGGGTCACCGGTACCAGCCCTCTGATCAGGACGTACCACATCTCCGCCATGCGGCGCGGAAGTCGGGTCGCCGGTTCGCGGGAGCGGCCGACGACCCGGGTGCCGACGAAGAAGCAGACGAGGGAGTGGGCGACGGCGTCGACGTCGACGTCGGGGTGGACGTCGGCCTCGCGGACCGCGCCCGCCAGCCCCCGGGAGATCAACTCCAGCCACTCGGTGAAGGGATGGCGCAGCGGCGGGCGTATCGGCACGCCCCCCGTGGCCAGTCGCAGTCCCGCGCGGGCGATGGGGCCCTCGACGGACAGCCGCGTGATGCCGAACGTGAGCCGCATCAGCGCTTCGAGCGACGAGTAGCCCCGGTCGTCGATCTCGCCGGCGACCCGGCGTGAGGCCTGGGACTGCAGTTCCATGATCGCGTGAGCCAGGTCCTCCTTGGCCGCGAAGTGGAAGTACAGCGCCCCCTTGGTCACTTGGGCGTGCTCGACGATGTCACTCAGACTGGTCGACTCGTAGCCGCGCCGGTCGAACAGGTCGGCCGCGGCCCTGATGATCGTCGCGCGGGTCTGCTCGGCGCGTAATTGCCTCGCCATCGAGTGAACTCTCCTGGGCCAGTAAAGAACGGGTCATGCCGTTTGTTTCTTACCCCCTGCCCACCATAGCTCACGTCCCGACGGTCCCGACGCGGCACTCGAAGACCGTCGACTCGCCCTGGCTGCCGATGACTTCGACCTCGCCGTCGCCCCCGGCCTTCGCCTCGATCAACACGGGTTCGTCCAGCTCGGCGTAGCGATGGAAGAGCGCCTGATACACGGCCGGGGAGCGGTCTTCGGCGGTGGCGCACAAGGCCGCTTGGCGGGCCGCCTCCAGCAGGAGCATGCCGGGGACGTGGTCGAGGGGATGGTCGAAGAAAACGGGGTGTGCGGTATGTACGCGGAGCTGCCAGCGGCCCGAGGGGTCGGGTGGCGCCAGCACGACGTCCGTGGGCAGCGCGCGGTCCACGGCGCCCGGATCCAGTCCGGGCGGCACCGGTACGGCGGTCACCCCGTCCGGGGTACGACCGCCGCGAAGCCGCCCGTAGACGGCCGGGCTCACGCAGGTGAACGCGACGTCCGCGGTGGCGACCTGAACGCCGTCGCGCCGCACGTGCGCCGTGTAGCGGGCGCCGGCCGGGCGCCGGCCGCGGTACTGGACGTCGGTGAAGACCAGGTCGACTTCGGGCTCGGCCGGCAGCGGCCCGACCGCCAACTCCCCCGGTACGGTGCTGACCTGGAACTCCTGGAGGACGAAGTGGTGGTCCAGCGGCACGTCGTACTCGGTGTGGGAGATCAGCGTGCCGCTCTGCCGGATCGTCTCCACCACCAGGAGCGGGTCGTACGCCGACCAGTCCGGCGACACGTGTAACCCGTGCGCGCGGGGCCACTGCGCGGATACCGTGAACCGGTCCGGCCCGGTCCGCCGCCAGCCGGTGGGCAGGGTCTCCGCGACGGCCGCCCGATGGACGAGTTGACGGGGAACGGCCGCCGTCATGGGCGGGCTGTCGGCAAGCTGCCGCGGTCGAGTCATGTCTCTCCCTACGGTCCCCCGGAGGCCACGGCAGACGGCCAGGCGTCCGCTCCGCCGAGCGCTACAGTACGAGGCGACCGGTTTGTTTTCAATGAGATCAGTCAACGGCATCCTATGATCGGCCCGAACCCGCATGCGATCGCGGGACCAGGCCGACTCGGCGCCGTGAAAGGGCTCTTATGGCGAAACAGGAGCGCGCGATCAGAACGCGCAGGGCGATCCTGGAAGCGGCCGGCGCGGTCTTCGACGAGCACGGCTACACCTCCACCACCATCGCCATGGTCCTGGAGCGGGCGGAAGTCACCAAGGGCGCCCTCTACTTCCACTTCAGTTCCAAGGAATCGCTCGCACAGGCGGTACTGGAGGCGCAGGTGCCCTTCGGGGCCGTGCCGCCCCAGCCGTGCAGACTTCAGGAGATCATCGACATCACGTTCGTGGTCGGTGAGCGGCTGCTGACCAACTCCCTGCTGCGGGGCGGCGTACGGCTCGCGGTGGACCAGGAGACTCCGACCGGCGTGGACCACGGCGCGCCCTTCCGGCAGTGGGCGCAGCGGCTGGTCCCCCTGCTGGAGACGGCGCGTGAGCGCGGGGAGTTGCTGCCGACGGTGAAGCCGAGCGAGACGGTCGAGCTGCTGGTGGGGTCGTTCACCGGGATTCAGCTGATGGCCCGTGCGGTGTCCGGCCGGGCCGATCTCGCGGAGCGGCTGGCGGTGATGTGGGCGCACATCCTGCCCAGCATCGCGGTGCCCGGTCTGCTGCCCGGCCTGGACGCCCGGGCCGACCGGGGCGCCCGGGTCCTGGCCACTTCGGAGCGCACGGACCTGGCAGCGTCCTGACGGCGCGAAAGGCGGGCCGGCCGGTGTCCATCCACACCGGCCGGCCCGCCCGTCCATCGGGGCCCTCAGGTCATGAGCGCCCTGGTCAGAAGGTCAGCTTCCAGCTGTTGAGCGTGCCCGTGTCCTGCGCGTAGACGTCCCGCACCCGCAGCTTCCAGGTGCCGTCGGCGGCTTCGCCGGAGGCGTTCACCGTGTAGGTGGTGTTGACGTTGTCCGCGGAGTCCGAGGAGTTGGAGGACTTCAGCCGGTAGGCCGTTCCGTCCGGCGCGATCAGGTCGACGACCAGGTCGCCGCGGTAGGTGTGGGTGATGTTCACACCGACCTGGAGGGTGGCCGGGGCGTTGCCGCCGACGCCGCTGACGGTGATCGGGGACTCGACGGCCGAGCCCGCGTCCGGGATGGCGACGGCCGAGGTGCTGGTGAAGGTGGTGCTGCCCGTCGAGCCGCCCGAGCCGCTCACCGCCTGTACCGTCCTGGCCGCGTCGGCGAGGCCGGCGCCGCAGCCACCGGAGCAGCTGCCGGGCAGCGGACGGGCATTGGTCTTGATGGCGGACTCGACCTGCGCCGGGGTCAGCGCCGGGTTCGCCGACTTCATCAGCGCGACCAGGCCCGCGATGTGCGGGGTGGCCATGCTGGTGCCCTGGTAGTAGGCGTACGACTCGGTGGACGGTGTCCGGCTGCCGGAGTTCAGCGTGGACAGGATGCCGTTGGCGGTGCCGGTGCTGGTCTGGCCGCCGGGCGCCGAGATGTCCACCAGGGAGCCGTAGTTGGAGTAGGACGCCTTGGCGCCGGTGCGGTTGGTCGCGGCCACCGAGATGACGTTGTTGCAGTTGCCCGGCGAGTGGTTCGCCACGTTGTCGTTCTCGTTGCCCGCGGCCACGACGACGGTGGTGCCCCGGTTCACGGCCGCGTTGATGGCGTTCTGGGTGGCGGAGGTGCAGGCGCCGTCGCCGCCCAGGCTCATGTTGATGACCTTGGCCACGTTGCCGTTGGCGGGCACGCCGGAGACGGAGCCGCCGGACGCCCAGGTGATGGCGTCGATGATGTCGGAGTCGTAGCCGCCGCACTTGCCGAGGACGCGCACCGGGGAGATCTTCGCGCCGTAGGCGATGCCCGCGACGCCCTTGCCGTTGTTGGTGACGGCGGCGATGGTTCCGGCCACGTGGGTGCCGTGCCAGGAGGAGTTGGAGGCCGGGACGCCCGCGCCGCAGTCGCCCGCGTTGTACCAGTCGCCCGGGTCGGACGGGTCGCTGTCGCGGCCGTTGCCGTCGACGGACACGCTGGTGTCACCGATGAAGTCGTAGCCGGCGACGATGTTCGCGGCGAGGTCGGAGTGGGCGACGTAGCCGGTGTCGATCACGGCGACGGTGACGCCGGAGCCGGTGGCGACGTCCCAGGCGCCAGGTACGCGCATGCCGGCGGTGTCCTCGAACAGGTCCCACTGCTTGGCGTACTCGGTGTCGTTCGGCGTGGTGGCCATGGGTCGGTTGAGGCGGTCCGGCACGACGTAGGCGACGCTCGGGTCGGCCTTGTACTGGGCGACCACGCCGGCGACGTCCGAGGTGCTGGCGTCGTCGGCGAGGCCGACGAGGGCGGCGCCGGTGCCGAGGCGGCGCTGGAAGTCGGCCTTCTCGCCGGCCTTCTTGCCCTTGGCTGCGGCGTCCGCCTCGGCGGCCTGGTTCGAAGTGGCCTCTTCCGCACCGGACTTGTAGCCGACGATGAGGCGCTCGGCGGGGATACCGGGGGCGGCCTCGGCCTGTGCCGCGGGGACGGCGGCCGGCTGGGGAGCGGGGTCCTGGGCCGCGGCGGCCGAGGCGGTCGTCGTGGCGGTGAGCAGGGCCGCGGAGACCGCGGCGACGGATATCAGCTTCCGTCGGATGTGGGGTGGGGTGCGCAAAACCATGCCTTTCATGGCCTGCTCCGGGCAGGACGGAGCAGCGGTCGATTCGCTTCGTCGTCGAAGCGGCGGGGGGTGAATCGAGGAGCAGCGCGTTGGCCGGCCATGCGGTCAGCCGGCCGTCTCAGGGGTTACCTGCGGGTCAGCTGTGCAGGAACGATAGGCAACGGGACGGTCGCCGGGATACAGGGGAAACCCTTGATCAGGCCGGAAACACCCCCTCGGTGGCGGCGGGTCGACCGCGAATGCCCGCTTCGCCCCGACTGCGGTCCGGGGCGCGGTGGCGTGGACGCGACGGTGGGGACGGACGACGCGCGGGCATGGCGGATCGGCACGCGGGCGCGGCGGAACGGCACCCCGGCATGGCGGAACGGCACGCGGGCGAGGCGGAACGGCACCCGGGCATGGCGCCGCGCCGTCCGTTATAGGGGGGTGGTACCGGTCAGTTCACGAAGACCGCCGCGCCGCCCGAGTTCACCGGGGCGTACTTCGCGGTGAAGTACCCGTTGGCGAAGCAGAGGGAGGAGCCGGAGACCTTGGTGAACTCCTGGCTGGTGAAGGTGATGCTGTTGTCGGCGTTGCCGGTGGCACCGGTCAGGCTGGGCGCCTGGTAGACGCAGGTGACGGTGCCCAGCAGGGTGCGCAGCACGACCGTGGTACGGATGGTGGAGCCGTCGGCCGGGGTCACGGTGAGGGTGCCGTCGGAGCCCGCGGTGGCGGTGTAGGGCAGGTTGTTGACGGTGATGCCGTTGACGCCGAGCACGCCGAAGACGTTGGAGGCGCAGTTGCCGAAGCTGTGCGCGGTGAGCGACTCGGTGGCGGCGCCGGGGGCGGCGGGGTTGTCTGTGACGGTGGCGGTGAACCCGGAGGTCCCGCAGGTGACTCCGCTGGTGCCGGTCGGGCTGGAGTAGAGGGTGGCGTTGCTGCCGGTGGCCAGGGACGCGGTGAGGACGTCGCCGACCGCGACCGCGTCACCGCCGGCGGAGCCGGTGGTGAGCACGTTGTCGGCGGCGGAGGCCGGGGTGATCGCCGGGATCGCGAGCGCGGCGACGGTACCGGCGACGGCGAGGAGCGAGCGAGCGCGCATGGGGGTGCCTCATTTCTGTGGGGAGTGCTGGCACGTACGGAGGTGAGGGACGTACGCCCTGGGGTGTGGGGGGTGGCACTTGGGGGTGGCACGGGGGTGCTGTGCGGGCTGTCACCGCGGGGCGGTGCCGGCCGTCGCCGGCCCGTGACGCCTTCTCCGTACGTAACGGGCCGGCGACGGCGGACGGCCGGGACCGGCCGAGGTCACTGGTGGGGGATCGCCTGCGGCCGGACCGGGCGGAAGGGGCGGACACGCCCGTGGTGATGGATGGGGTCCGGGAGGCGCGCGGGCATTGCCGCCGCGCGACGGATCCGGCGCCACGGATCCGGGCCGAGCCAGGCAAGTTGTAGACCTGATGAACAGTCAACGTCAAGGTCTGCGACGCAAGTTGGTCGTGTCCGCGAGGTCGGTGCAGATATATGCAGGAGTTCCGCGCAGGGTGCGCCGCAGCGGCACCACACGACGGACACCGTTTTTCCACACCTCCCTTGACCCTTCGCTGTAACCATCGGTAACTTCCGAATTGGCTACTGCCGCGTAACGAGAAAGCCCTTGCGGCGACCGGGAGGTCGCGAGGAGTCGTGCGCGGCATCCGCTGTCCGCGCCAGGACAACGCGCCACTGAAGCCCACCTCGCATGACTATGCCCCTGGGAGCAGACATGGCCTCGTCCTCGGACGTCACGTCGTCCGCCGACAACACCCCCGCGAACGGGGATCCGGTGAACGGATCCGAAGAGAGACGCGGCCGGGTCCGGCTGCGCCGGGCCGCCGTCATGGCGGTGCCCGCCACCGCGGTCGCCGCGGGACTCGCGATCATGACGGCCCAGGGAGCCCTGGGCGTGCAGTTCGCGATCTCCGGCATGCCGTTCGTGGTCACCGCCGACAAGCTGGAGGGCGACGGCTTCGCCCAGTTCGGCTCGCTGGACCACATGATCGAGAACAGCCCCAACGAGGGCGACACGGGCGGCCAGGTCCTGGTCGTCACCTCGGTGGTGAAGAACGGCAAGCTCACCAACCTGTGCCAGAGCGTCGACCTCGGCGGCATCCAGCTCGTCCTCACCGCAGGGGACAAGGGCACCAAGGTGAGCGTGGAGAACCTCGCCATCGACTCCGACGACATCACCGGCAACGCCGCCTTCAACAACATCGAGATCGGCCGGGACGCCAGCACCTTCGACAAGGTCGACACCCGGGGCCTGCCCGGCGTCTACGGCCAGCAGGCGGACAAGGTCGTCATCACCGACCTGTACCAGCACAACTACGGTGCCACAGCGGCCGTGTTCAAGCTTCCCGACCTGCACATGCGGTTCGGGGGCAAGGGCTGCCCGCAGTGAGGCTGCGCTTCCGGCAGTGGCGCGGGCGGCGGCCCTTCCTGGGCGGGCTGCTGCTCGCCCTGGCCGGCGGGGAGATCCTGCTGACCATGAAGGCGCCGCTCTCGGTCATGCTGCACATCGGCATCCAGGGGCTCGCGGGCTACCTCCTGCCCGCCCTGATGGCGGTGCTCGGGCTGCTGATCCTCTTCAACCCGTCCCAGCGCCTGTTCTACTCCATCGTCGGGGTGATGGTCTCCCTGGGCACCTGGGTGACCTCCAACCTGGGCGGCTTCCTCATCGGCCTGCTCCTCGGGATCACCGGCAGCTGTCTGGCCTTCGGCTGGCTGCCGGACCAGGAGTCCCGGCGCAGCCGCCGCATGCGCCGCAGGGCGGAACGGGCGGAGAAGGCGCTGTCCCCGCCACTGCCGAAGGCGGGCGAACCGGTGTGACGCGACGGCGCGCCGAGCGGGCGACCCCCGGCTCGGCGCGCCCTTCGGCTCCCGGCTCCGCCGCCGTCAGGTTTCGGCACCGGCCGCGAGCAGCACCTCGACGGTGTCCTGGTACGGGCCGGTGCGGGCCCACTCCAGCGGCGTGCGGCCGGTGCCGCCGTCCTCGCGCAGCGCGGGATCGGCACCGTGGTCGAGGAGGGCACGGACCGTCTCGGTGTGCCCCCAGCAGGCCGCGGCACACAGGGGGGTGCCCTCGGAACCGAGCCCGCCGCTCTCCGCGTCGGGCGGCGCGCCGGCCTCCAGCAGCCGCCGGACGGCGTCCGCGTGGCCGCAGACGGAGGCCGCGTAGAGCGGGGTGCGGCCGTCGGTGTCCGGTGCGGCCGGGTCGGCGCCGGACCGCAGCAGCGCGTCGAGCGCGCCGGGGTCGTCGAACGTCGCCGCGGCGACAAGACGCCTCGTCAGCTTCTTCTGCCGTCGTCGCTTCACGAGCGTCGAGACTAACGCGCCGCGAGAGCGGTGCGCCGCCGAAGCGGCAGGGCGCCGCCCGCCGACCCGCCCCGCGCCTCTGCGCACAACTCGGCCGGCAGCGGCAGCAGTTCGGCGGCCGTCACGATGTGCCCGGCCTGCGGGCGGTCCTTCGCACCCGAGAGGAGACCGATGATGCCCTGGGCCGGGGACACGATTCCCCTCAGCGCGGCGGCCCTGGTCGTCGGTGCCGTCCTTCGGGCGGGGGCACCCGGAACATCGCCCGCCGCAGCCGGCCAGGCAGAAGGGCCCGCCCGGCCATGACCAGTCCGACGCCCAGCAGGACGCCTCCCACGGCGACGCAGCCGGAAGACAGCCGGCCGACCTCGTGCTCATCGGCCCAGGCACCCGTGGTCGCGGCGACGAGGAAGCCCAGCAGGCACGCGGCACTGCTCAGGGCGTACCACCAACGAGAGAGCACCGGTTCACTCCCGCACCCGAGTGGCACGGGACCGTTGAGCAGCGGTCCCTGACTGTCCGCGGTGAGCTGCCCAGCGTCGTCGCAGCCAGTCGCCGATCTCCCCCATGCCGACCAGGAAGGCCGAGGAGGCGGCACATGCCGTGGGGGAAGAGACCTGGCCGACGGCGTGGCCGAGGAGCCACAGCGCCAGGGTCAGCAGCAGCCACCAGGCTGTGAGGGACCAGGCCTGCCGCACCAGGCGTGCACGGCCGGTCACCGGGGGACCCTGGTCCGCTGGGCGGCGACGATCACCACGATGCATCCCGCGAGGGCCGCCACCGCCTCCAGGCCCGTGGCGGCCAGGGTGATCAGGGGCGAGGCGTCGGCCAGGCGCGGAACGGTGTTGAGTGGCGCAGCGGCGTAAAGGGCGAGAAGTGCCAGGCCGCGGGCGCGCATCGGTTCCAGGCGAGGGCGCAGCCGCTGGGGTACACGGTCGGTGAGCAGGGCGACGCCGACGGGCAACAGCGTGGCAGAGAACACGGCAAGGCCAATCCACTGCCGGAGCATCAGCACCAGGGCTCCGGTACGGGGAAGCCACGACCGGGCATCACGTGGAGCACAGCTCCGGCAAGGCACATCACTGCTCCTACGACTGTCCAGGTGGTGCCCGTATGCCGTCGGACGGAAAGAGTCACGGCGGCAAGATCCTCCGGGCGCCATCGACGAACGGGCACGGTCCCCGAAGACGCCGACCGGACGTCCCGCACGCCCACAACCGACTTGACGCGTTGCCTCACACTATCCGCCGGAGCCGACTCCGCCCGGACGGCCCTCTCCCACCCGCAGTTCGCCCAGCCTGTGCCCGGCATCCACTGGACTGCTGCTCCTCGCGACCGGGGAACAGCGCAGCACCGGAACACTGCCTGTTCGCCAGTAGTTCGCGGGCGAGCCCCATGCCGTAGGCATCGACGGCGCGCAGCGTCCGACGCGCGGGGCGTCTCGGGCACGGCCGTCGACGGTGCGACAGGCTCGCCGGCGGTCGGGGCCGCTCCGCCGAGGACGACCCCGGTGCCCGCGTCGTGCGGGGCACCCGGGCCTGTCCGTCGGCGGTCGTGGCCGAGTGGTGCGGGTGAGCCCTCCGGTGCGGCC